>NZ_JBYTBS010000026.1:0-90284 GCF_058789495.1 Paenibacillus sp. FW126-R14
ACATACTTTCTTTTCCATACAATAAAATTAATTTGAAATAAGAACAAACGTTTGATAGTATTGAACTAGATTTATTTTTAGTAAAAATGGTGTATACTGGATATCAATTAATAAAAGAGGTGTTAATAATGAACGATGCGTTATGGTTAGCGTTATCTAAAATTAGCGGTCTAGGAATAAAAAGACTTATAAGTTTGTACGAATATAACCACCAGCTCTCACTTTTCGACCTAGCTTCAAAATCGTTTTACAGTGAATTAAAGAATATCGTTAAAAGCAGTGAAATAGTTGATACTCTTCAAGACATTTCCTATATGCAGGGTCTTGTCCAGTCTGCAGAACAATTAATTGAATCACATAAGAAAAAAGGAATCCAAGTCATTCCTTATATTAATGAGCAATATCCGACACTTCTCAGACTTATACCCGACCCTCCTATAGCCCTATATTGTAAAGGAAACGTCAAGGCTTTAAGTACCACAGAAAACATTGCCATAATAGGAACACGTAATCCGACTGATGTTGGTCTAAAAGTTGCAAAAAAAGTATCCTATATGTTTGCCAAACGAGGTTTTACTATAGTCAGCGGTCTTGCTCTTGGTATCGATGCAGCTGGTCATCAAGGAGCTTTAGATGCAAATGGAATTACTATTGCGGTTATGGCTGGGGGATTAGATAAGATTTACCCCAAAGAAAATAAAAACTTAGCAGATGACATTGTTTCAAAAAATGGTTTACTGATATCTGAGTATGCTCTGGGCACTCCTATGCAAAGAAGTTCCTTTGTGAAGCGAGATCGTATCCAAAGTGGTCTTTCTCTTGGAGTTTGTCCCGTGCAAACCGATATTGATGGCGGCTCTATGCATACTGTTCGTTATGCAGATGATCAAAACAGGATTCTTTTCTGCCCTAAAATACTTGAAGATGAGAATTTACCTGTCTATAGAGGCATTACTAAAGTAATAAAAGATTACAGTGCACCGATAATTGAAAATGAGCACGATTATGTAAAAATAATAGATATACTAAAAAATAACATTAATAATAAATTTCCCGACCTCATTAACAAAAAAAATCTACAAAAATCTACAAAGAGTACAAAGAAAATTCCGAACCATTTAGAAGCTCCAGAACAAGTGAGTTTTGATGTTCTTACGGTTAACTCCAATCAAAACCAACCTAATTTACACAGTAAAGAAAATGACAAATACAATTTTTTCATTATTGAAGTAAAAAAGTTAGCAGAAAGAAATGGCTTGAACAAAGAAGAATTTATAAGAAAAATTGAAGAGTTGTGGAATGAGGCGAAATAAAAGTGCAGATAAAAGGTGTCATTTTTGATTTAGACGAAACTGTAATGAACACGAGATTTTTAAAACCATTTCGTGACGAACGTAACTGGCAAGCTTGTTATGATAGGTTTACGCAATGTACCTTTTACGACGGAATAAAAAATATTTTAGAAGAACTACATGCAAAAGACATTCCGATAGGTTTTGTTACAAATTCACAGGATACGTATGCAAAACGACTATTGGATACTCATAAAATTAAATACAATTCATTAGTTGGATACTTTGGAGCTGATAGAAGGAAAAAACCAGATCCACATGGTATGTTAAAATGTTCCTCTGCACTTGGCATTGCTCCTTCAAATATCGCATCAATAGGAGATGATGCTAATGATATCATTGCAGCTAACAAAGCTGGCATGATTTCTGTCGCGGTTACATGGGGAGTTTCTAACATAAATGAACTGAGGTCCGCAAATCCAGCCATCACATGTTCTACTTCAAACGAACTAATTAATTTCTTATTTAATAATAATGCGTAACACAAAAGAGTACATCCATTCGGATGTACTCTTTTGTGTTACTAGCAATTTATTTATTGCCTATTCAATATTTCCCGAAAGAGCTTTCAAAACCTTAAATACCATAAAGATAATCAGAGCAGAACTCATTACATTCTAAATGGTATCCCACTAAATTTTAAAAAATAGAACAAACTTGATTTCTTAATTATCAGGATAAGCGTTTCTTGTGTCTTCAAAAACACCTTTTGATTTAAACTCATAGACTAACTTTAAGATCTACTCAGAGTTAGTCTCATAAATGTCAATTCCATACCACACTTATTCAATACCGATATGTATTCCTGAAGGAACTAGTTTAATATTTATTTTACAATAAAATTACCAATGAAAGGTAGATCCAAAATTTTATATCAATTTAAATTTAGCTCTTCTTTTGATAAATCCCACTGATTAAAATCACGCTCTGTTTTACCGATACATAGCACCTTTATTTCATCCAAGCTTAATTCGTAGCCCCCAAGCAAACAATTAATTGCGTTTTCAATCGCTTCTCCACTCGTTGTTACATCATCAACCAGTAAAATATTACCTTCAGGAAGATGTACACCTTCCTTTAGTTTGTAGGTAGATTCACCGATGCGCTCTAAACAATCTATTACTCGACACCCAACGTGCTCCTTCATCCGCTCTGCGAACTTGTAGACTAACTCTTTAGAGGAAGCAATTGGCACAACACATGAGACGTCAATATATCGAGCGTACTCCTTTAAAGCGCCGTTTAAATCCCGTAACAGATAATACCATGCTCCAGTTCCCCTGTATTTCGTACTATATATCGATTTACCATTCTCAATGTACTTTAAATGATCCCGGTCGTCTTCATCCCAATCACGATCACCTTCGGCTGGCATGTAAGGAATAACATAATGTACCGTTACTCTTTTAAATCTAGATTGAATCGATAATACCCAGTCATGTGTATACATACTTTAGTCTCACTCTCCGTGTATTCAATAGGTTAGTAGATGTCATTATACAAGAACTAAATGAACATTACTGTCGAAATATGTCACAAGAAAATATAAAATTTCTTAACAAAAAAACATGACCGAATCACTAAAGATTACGGTCATGTTTTTTTGTTAAGAAATCTTTTTGTATTGTCCCATTATCTCGTTACAACGTTATATTACTAGGCATCGTTGTAATTTAATATTGACTCGAGATTGAGATTGTTTGACTATGTTTTCTACATTCTTGCCCTTTTTAAAAGTGCGCACAAGTGCAATCCTCAATAAAGTAATCTAGTAGAGGCGGAGTCAATGAGGTATATGTTGAATCGATGACATTTAATATCGATAAAAAGCAAATTACTAGTGAGCAGGTCAATCTCTTTAATTGGCTCGCCTGTGTGGCGCTCGGCACTTATCCTACGGTGACTATAGATCCGCTTATCAGAACTGCGTTAACAAATACGCCAAATTCAACCTCGCTCCAGTAATGATAGAAAAACTCTAATATAAGTAACGTCGTTACTGACAAGCCTGGCAAATGTAATAGGTGTTCCAACCTATATGACCAGTAAGTAACCATTGTAACTAATCATAAGGCTTTCTTATTACCATCTTTTCGCGGCATAAACTTGTTTTAAAACACCAGTCATATTGATTCGGTACTGCAGTAGCTCTGTGCTAACCTGGAACTGGTCTGCGATATTTTCTTTTTTCATTCCTCTTTTAAGCAAATGAAATAAAGCAGCTCGTGGCAATAACAAGCTCCCCGCTAACCAATCCGCTTCATCTTCATGATCAGAGTCGTAAGTTCGAACAGGGAAAGCAAGGTTCACGATTCGTGATGGAACGTGATTACAAATCAAGTGAGCAAGTTCGTGCATAATGGTATTCGTATTCCGTCTAACAGGTTGATTCGAATTATAAAAAACCATATGTTTCCCTTCCCCTACAGGTAGGGTAAAGGCGTCCCAGCAGCTCGGATCGTTTCTATATAGCTGCTGTCGGTCTTCGTCTGAAATGTTAAGAATTGAAGCATCAACGACTGGTACTTCTAAATGATTGGATAGCGCCTCCCAGGTAAGAGCCTCATATTCTTTTAATCCAAGAATTTTACGAAACCGACTAGCTTCTTCTTCACACCACGTTTTAAATCCTTTTCTCATTGTACCTCGTCTTTGCCAGGTTTTTTCGCAAATGTGTCGTACGCCACTTGAATCATCCGCGATAAGGCTTCTGCGCTTTCTGGGCTGAGCGCTTTATCCGCGCGCAAATGCGCAGATATAATTGCTGGCGTATCCATTCCCTGCAAATTCAGTCCTGCAATGACATTTGAATCATCTTGTTCTGTTTCATTCATGAAACGACTTAGCGGCACCTGCAACCACTCGCATAACTTTTGCAGCGTTTCTAAATCCGGTATCTTTCCCTGCTCGACACGCGAGAGCGTGGAGGGGCTTACTCCGGCTTGTTTCGCCGTTTCTCGGAGTCCTGTCTTTCCGCGCTTCGCTTTAACTAAAGCACTTAGTTCCTCCATTTTCATGTTTTGCTTAGACATAAAAACCTCACCTTCGTTTCTTTTGTGAGACACCGTTTGACAACTGAAACGATGTATGTTTATAATACTCGTATCAGGTGTGTTTCAGATATAAGACAGTGTATCACACATGATGATATGCCACAAGTGGAGAGGAGGAAGTAACAATGGCTACTAACGGAAAACCAGGTAATGGGCGTCATGGAGCAGTCACTGGAAGAAGCCAGTTTCAAGCACCTAACGGTAATTGGGTAAAACGTGATACGGCAACTGGTCGTTTTATGGACCAAAAAACGAGCAGCGCCTCCCCATTTAAAGGCGTAAGAAAAGAAAAATAAACGAGAAGGATTGGTGACGAAGATGAAACAAATCATACTGCAAGACCTCACAGCCGTTGTTCATGGTACTTCCCGTTATAATGGCGGGAAATGGGATACAGTCAGCGTACAGACGCTGCTAGTGCTGGACGAGCCTCTTCCAGCTGACGTGAGCTGGTACGTTCCATCAGGCGTATCTGTGCCGCCGGAAGTTCTCGCCATCTTCAATGCAACAGGGCTTAAAATGTTCCCAACGCTGGAGTCGAATATCCTTGCCGGCACAGAGGACATTGGAAATCAAGCTCAGGAAGGAAATCTTGCAGAGGTAGAAATTGACGCCGCGCGGTTTATGCTTCGTGCCATTATGAAGAAAACGCCCCTGATTCCGATTCCAGATGCGCCGAACACGTACCTTCTGAGCTATGATTATAAGTTATATCCGGTACACGATGTTCCGAACGCATTTGAATTTGCAGTACGCCTCCCATTCGACGGATTAACATTTTTTCCGCAAGGCGGACGTGTACAAGTATCGTTCCTTGCACCAGTGGGTGCCCAAATCGATGATGCCGCAACGTACGGGCGCGATGAGAATGGTGTAGAAATCGCCGAGCAAAAAGTTCACTTGGCAAATGCAAATCGGTTTGCAGTTAACTTCGGCTATCAAATCGACCCTGATTTCATCATCCGTTATGTGTACTAAAAAGAAAAACCCTTAACGATTACGTTAAGAGGTTTCCGCAGGAATTTGGGGCTATACATAGATTGTTTTATCAACGACTTTGGCGAGGGTTAATAAAACAGAACAGTTAACAGTCAATTCTCTGTGTAAGTCCAAATTCCTGCTCACTTTTTATAAAGGAGTAAAATTTATGGGCGGGATCTTAGAAATGATTGACGAACACCGCAATAAATGGCTTTTTCTATCGGTGTTTGTTGTAACATGCTTGCTTTCATACTACGCAATTGAATTGATAGGAACACTTCCGAAACCAGAAACGTTTATGGAATTAATCAAATTCTATTTCAAATCACCATTTGATTACTTAGAAGTCACGTTTATATCCATGTTTGCTTTTTTGCTTTGCGCCCTTACATCAGCAGTATCTATTCGTTCTGCTTACATAGATGAGCATCTTTCTATCTGGGGCAAACTTATGCTTACAGCTATTGGCATTGCCGTCCTGGGGCTTGGGGTTTATTTTTTGATTTATTTCTCTTGGCTGTTGATTGTTCTCTCGGTGATAGCGTTAATGTTGTGGTCATCAACATCTAATGAGAAACGTAGCAATCGAAGACGTCGACGTTATTATTAAATTTTATCCATCATAAACTTCCGACTACACTCAGCGGGAGTTTTTCGTATTTACATTCTTCTGAAAACCTCTTCTTGTAATGCGGTCTTTCCTGAGGCTAACATTTTTTTCCGCATAGGATGGTGAGGGAATTTCTCCATCAATTTATTAAATGTCCCTATGGCATTTTCTTTACTATCAGGACAACCGATATAAATAATTTCTTCTGGAACCTTTCCCCATATACAATCTCTGCTAGTTCTGGGTCTTCGCGATTGCGTTTCGATATAAAGGTCAGCTACCTCTGCATGAGTCATTGATTGTATAGATTTCAATCTTCTCATTAAGTTAAAGTACGAATGGGACTGACTTACGTCAATAATGTCACCTTCAAATACATTCCATGCGTGATGTATTGCTTCATCGGCTATTATCATCCAGCCGGAATAAAATTCAATTTCAAGACCGCGTTCTCGTCCGTTTTCAACAACCTTTTGAGTATTCGAATAGCATCTGCCCATTTCAAAACGGTCTTTATCTAATGCATTCACAAGTTCAACATTTATCAAGGTAGGTTCGTCGGTGTTTGAATTTCGGAAAATCTTTGCCCCTCGTATATCTCTGACTGGATATTTTCTTGTTCCAATTATGATTTTTTTCCTTTCAACATCAAATGCGAATTCATTCATGTTCATAAAGAAAGTCCCCTTTTACATGCCTCTATTTAACATGCCTTGCTTGCATTTTTACCATAAAAAGCAATCTGTATAAGTACAAAAAGAAAATTTATAAATATCTCGAGGAAACGCGAGATTTGTATACTTTCTCTACCATTTTCGTAGTTCCATCACGTTTCTAAAAATTGAGGTGCTTATATTTCAAAGTAAAAAAAGACCCCTTTGTAGGGGTCTTGATAAGTATATTTTGTATTTGGGCTAGTTAGATAAATCTTAGCTTCAAAAACGTTTTATACGTAATAGAACCGCATAATCAGTTTTTCATGAAATTAATCATGTGCACGCATGCATCGCCCTCAATTCCCAAATACAATATTATTTTAACACAAAGTATATTGCATTTCAATACGAGACTATGTTTTCGGAATTATTTTCACTCCAAATTTGTCATGCTTATTCATTCCACCGTGGTAACGTGAAATTCTAATTGGGGTTTCTATGTTGTATTGGTGTTGTGCTTTCCCAGCAGCTTTTCTCACAATACTATTTGGAATAAAATCAGCTAACTGCAGCCCGGCTACATTATCAGTTTTTAATGGGAAATGTATGTTTACAATTAAATTTTGTACCGTTTGGGGACTAACATACATTGTCCCCATCACTTCAACTTGGTTAAATCTTCTACGAACAATATTATCTTGTTTATCGCCAACAGATTCGTAATATACATATCCAATACCATTATTTCTTTTTAAAAAATGGCAAAAATTTTCAATAAGCACTTGCATAATAATCAAAGATTTATCAGGTAAAAATGTTCTATCATAGTGACGGTGTAATTCATCTTCGATTACACATCCACCTAAAACTGTTATTTCAGGACGATTTACAATCGCAGCTAAGCCACTATAGAGAATATTGTTAGGTCTAGAATTTTGAAAAATTCTATATTGGGGGTCAATTGAACTTAATTTGCGTGAATTCCTTGAATTGTTAGCAAACCTAATATCCATTTCGTGTAGTATGTAATCTGTTCTCCCCCATAATTGGTTCTTTATTCTGTTGACTTCTGTGGTTACAAATGTATCGTGAAAATCTTTTTTCACCACAATACCTGCAATACAAAAATGCTTATTTGTCCAAACCCCAGTTGTGGTTTGATCATGAGTATCGCTTTCATCGAGATATAAATGATAAATATCAGGCATCTGGTCATCCTCCATTCAAGGAGACATTCGACAAAAATTATGTTTTTCCTTCATTTTATTCACATAAGTTTCGTTTAATTAAATGGATAATTTGAGAATGCATTGGATAAATTATATTAAAAATCAAGTGAGGTGAGAAACGTGCCAAAAAAAACAAATGAAGAATTTAAAGAAATGACAATAAATCAAATTTCGCTTTATGCAACCGCCCACCCTTCAGAAGGTGCTAGAATATCAAAAATTCACGCTACAGCTGCGACTGATTCATTACAAAAATATTTTGATTATCAGTTGAAAAAAGTTATGAAAATAGCAACTTTGCAAGTCCCCTCAGAGAATTGAAGCAACTTCGTTTGAGATAATCGACATTACGAGTCTATTTGATTAAAGCACAAGCACCCTGAGGGTGCTTGTGCTTTAAAGTATTTAAATTTTATCTAATGCCGAAACAATACCGGTAATTTTTCCGACCGACCTCATAACCCAAACGACTCATTATCGTTTTTTTTAGATCGTCAATATCTTTATTGATAAAATCTCTCACGTCTGATTCGGCTAACTCCGGTCGATTTCCTTCCACTCTGCGATTCAACGAGAAAATGAAGATGACAGTTCAATAATGTTTTGAGCACCTGTAACTTCCAACAATTCGCTAATAATGCCGTTTATATTTCGAACATGCTCTCCAATTAATTCTTTTTCATCCCCTGTCACCATAAGCGGGAGCAGTACTTCTGATATTTTTCTGATCTCATCTATCTGTTTAAATACAGCAAGTGACACCGCCAACACCGCCTTATGTTAAGCTTAATCGTGTTCATTGGTTACGAATATTTTGGGCTAAATTTGATTCCTCCAACAATGAAGTTAACTTATCATGTTTCTAAGTAATCATTTACAAGCAAAAAACTTTTGCCAAGATCGTTTAATTCCATAGTCAAACGATAGCGAGCCACCTCTCCATCTTCCGTGTAAGGACGTATGTTGTTCGTATTCTTCCTTTTGCGCCAATCGCGATAACACTTTGGATCATAGTAATATTTATCATCTTCTTTATCATAATACGCTTCTTCCAGCTGAAACTGCTCCAAATCGTAGTCCTCATAAAAGTCACTATCAACATTTACGTTTGCCCAAGGAAAAGTTCGTTTAAATCCTTCTTCATACGACATGTTCCCCCATAAAACAGTCCACCTAAATGTCTGCTTTTCAGCAAGCGTATCGCTATCTTGAATGCTTACATTTAAATGACCAAAACCGCTGGATTTATTTACCCACTCTTCCGCTTCTAGAATAACGATATTTCCTTCACATATTTCGTCCATAAGCGGCTTCGCGGCAACTAACGTTTGCAACTTTCTTTCGTAATCAGTTATGTTTTCCGCAATTTCAAGAAGTAATCCCTTAGAATCAGCACCTAAGACTTGATTTTTCGGCACTTCAATCTTCCAAGTCTGTCCTTCTTTAACGATTTCAGCAGTTTCTTTTGTTACATGTACCCAGTAGCAAATATTAGTTTTTATATCGCAGAGAACAAGAAGCACCGGTACAGCATACTCAGTCCAATAATTGTACTGGGCTAGTCCCCCGCGAAAAATAAAACAGTCTTTTGTTTCTTCTTTAAAAAAACTTTTTCCCGATTTTATTTGAATGGCTAAAAGCTGCCCCATTGCTTCTTCATTGGCAACTATCTCGGCTATGGCATCAATACCAGTGTCATTTTTAACTTGTTCTCTGAAAAGCCATCCAAGATCGTCTTCAATAGCCTCAGCGACGAGTCGTACACCCTTATTACAAGTTTGCTGGCTTTTTGGAACTTTCGGTCTGTTCATTCGGTGCCACTCCTTTGAAATAAAGTATAACTTATAAAATCGTTTAAATGAAACAGAAACAGCAATGCCTATGTAATTTTTGCATTCAATTATGGATAGGAGCAAGTGAAACCGAGACGTTGCCCGAAACCATGACATTTTATATCGATACTCGGTTCACGACTAATCAGGTGAATCGATTTAAGCGAATTGCAGGCGCAGTTCTTGCAAATTGCTACTCCATTACCAGGATTTCTTCTGAAGGCGATGATACATCCACCTATCCAGAACTGCGTCAGCGAGTACACCAATTTTTGACCTCGGACCGATTTGGTTTAAAGAAATGCAACGTAACGGCGCCGCTACCGCAGCGTTCGGATTGAAGAATTTAAAACCCAGAGACGAATTCGCAAACTGTTCACAATCAATGCAATACCTGATTATCAGAAACTATATATTTCAATTCCCCCTCTGATCAACTTAAACAGCAGAAATTAAGACAAAGAATAACTGCTTGTTCTCAAATTGGTGGTATATAATATAACTATGTCCACCTTATCTATAAAATGGATTGGAGTTGTACTAATTCGTGTACGAGAAATATACAAAAAAAACGAGAATAACGAAGCTATACTCTCTTGATATTAAAGATGAAAATTACGATGCGAATGTCGACACCAGTATGAGGCAATACAATACCATAATTAAGGAATTAGGCTTAGTGAATGAATCGAATGAAGCTGATCTTTTGATTACATGGTTAAATGATAAGAATGTATCATCATTAAAAACTCTAACGGCAAAGGTCAGAAATAAAGAAATATTTGAGGCGGATTTACGTGATATTTTACAATTGCAACAATCGTTTTATGATATGCTCGAGCCCGCAATTTTTAAGGATACATTAGTGACTTGTCGTAGCTCATCAGATCTGGATATAGTCATGAACGAATTGAAATGGCGTTATAGCGCTCATGTACCTCCTTCTCACACTACAACGACCTGGAAGGATTCGTTGCTTCATAAGGTAATTGAGCAGTCAAAGAACATAAACAATGAAATCGATAGCACTTTAAAACTTATAAACGAGTACTATGATAACCCCGTCAAATTACTAAGGATTAAGGAATTCAACGCAACGGTGACAGAAGCCCTTATAAGATATGACCAAATAAAATCCAATCTAAAACCATCTAATGTAACGCAAAATAAAAATCCGTTTTTAGCTTTATATCATTACATGAGAAATTCCTACATTAGAATTTATCACCCCATACGGTTACCAGACATGCGTTATTTTGATAAATGCAAAACGTTCGACGTTTCTTATGAGAAGAAGGAATGCTACAGCTTGCACGACACAGCATTGATTCTTACAATTTTAATATCCGGTGGCTCTTTTACAAGTGAGTCATCCGTAAAAAAAAGCTATGATAATTTAAAAAAATGTTTTCAGAAAAATGAAATTTTAAAAGACTACAAAGTAGACGGGCAATTTCATTTTCCCAATGTCGCTATCCCCCTGTCTCATTATTTTTATCTACGTAGGAAAAACAAGCATGATGAACTGGATACTGATAAGTTTTTTGGTATTAACCGCACAGTCCAATACAGAATTCAACCAATGCTGCAGGTTTTACTTAACGGCGATCGTGATGTTATGTATGGCATTTTACGATATATAAATTTTGTGAATAACGAATTTGAACATATCATTACTTCAAAAAACCACAGTTATCAATCAAATTTGCTAGATTTTTGGTTTGAAACCATCACACATATTCGCGCTATTACAATGGGACTTGACCGACAGAAATTAAGGCGCTTCTTTCCAACCTATTCATAGCCTGGGGAATATTCAAGAAAAAATCTTTCCGCGCACGAAAAGCTGGCGTTTATTACAATAAAGATATCAAAACGCCGAGGTGATAATCATGACAAAGCGAATTATGGGAAGAATTGTGGCAGTAGAAAAAAAAGTACACAGAGTAACTCATTTGACAACGTCAGTCAAAAAGAAAAATCAAAAAAAGTACAAGAAATATCTGGGAGGTTTTGGCACCTATGTCACAGGCTCCGATTACAATGGAGTAAGCATTAACGTTAAGATCTATATTTTTGACTCCGAAACTTGCCTTGACCCTATAGATATTCGGGATTATATCCTGAAGAAAAACGATGCAAAAATCGTTTCATCCAAGCTGCTCAAATATGTGATCCAGCACAATAAAGGGAAAAAAGTTGTAATTGAAGAAACGGACAAGGGGCTTCGCTTCGACCGCTCACAGCTGGATGTTGTGATGAAATAGTGTTATGCAATGTCTCAGAAAATGGCAAGACGGCAAATGTTCATAAGTGCCGTTCTGCCATTTTTTATTTTAGTCCCCCTAAGGGGAGCAAAAGTCCTCCGCGAATCGATGTCCACTGAAAACAAGCCGTCCTACTGGGCAGCTTGTTTATCTATGTTTTGCGCGATACACCTTACAACATTACAATGTTGGGCATAATTTAATAATAATCAGCAATCTGTTGGGGATAGTTTTGTAATTTGGTTATTTATCACGTCTTTTGGCTTGTAAAGCTATGCCCGATGCGACAAATTATGAATAGAAGCAAGTGATACTCAACTCGTTCAATTCGTCTATCCAAAATGCTATTTAAAAATCGTCATTCAGATTTAAATGCAAAAAAAGTTGAATTTCCCTTGGTATATCAACATTCCCCATTCAGAGTTAAATGCAAAGCATTCAGAAATCAAAGCAAAACCACATTTCCTTCGTCAGCTTCAGCCGGCGCATGATCCAGAAACAAACGCCAAGAAAAACAGCAACATTAAGTCCCGATATGGCTAAAATATGCGTCAATCCCAGCTCCGAAAATTGCTGGAACCGCTCTGGATCGAGATCGTCCGTCAAACCGATCAGCATGCTTTTCATAAACCCCGCCTGCGGCGCGGGGAAGATCAGGTCCATGCGCCTGCTGAGGCGCTCCCGCAGCTCGTCGTTCCAGCGCAGCAGCTGGACGACGCTTACGCGCGCAGCCGCAGGCTCCACCTGCGCCTGATCCGCCCCTTTGGCTGACAACAGCCAATGGGTGCGGTGAAGGCGCAAATACCGGCGGTAGTCGAAGCCGCCGAAGTTGCGTGCCGGGGACGGGCTGCGCAGCGTCCCCGTGAGCGTTAAGGCGTCGCCGCGGCGCCAGCTGGGCGCCACCTCCTGCTGCGCCTGCGCAAGCAAGCGCAGCGAGACCTGCACGCTTTCCCCGCCAAGCGGGAAAGCGCGGTCCTGGAAGCGGACGGACGCCGCTTCCACGGTAAAGCTGGCCCTGTCGCCGTCGACGGTGACAGGGGAACTGAACCGGCCGGACAGCGTGACCTCGCTGCCGTCCGGGTTTTCCTGCTGCTGCAGCGGCAGCAGGGCTGTGACGTTGCGCTGGTCGGTCCACTCGAAGTAGCCGCAGGCTGCGCCGACCAGCAAAAGAGCGCACAGCGGCTGTCTGCCGGGCAGCCGCAGCAGGTAGACAACAACGATCGCTGCAAGCAGCAGCCCGCTCGTCGTTATCGTGAGCCACGGCAGGTCAATGTAGAGCGCGAGTACATAGCCGGTTATCCACAGACAGCAACCTGTAACAACCGGACGTTTCAAATGAATTTGAATAGTAATCCCCCTTTGCAGCAAAAAAACCTCTTCCCGGTACAGCCTTGAATAGGCTGCTGCTGGAAAGAGGTTCCTCCTCTTTGCTATTTCTTCTATTGTTTTTACCCTGGCGTTCCATGTTCAATTCACAACATCGGATACGGTGCCTGGCGGAGGCTCATACCCTTCCATCCGGCGAAAAACGATGCCTCTGTCCGCCATAAGCTGGCTTACTTTCTCATGATCCTTCGGATAGCCGCGATGAAAAACAATCTCGGTCACACCGCTGTTCGCCAGCATATTGGCGCAAGTCCAGCAGGGCTGGTCAGTGACATAAACCGTCGATCCCTCGCGATCTTCGCGATCTGTAAACAGCAGCAGATTTTGCTCGGCATGAATCGTGCGGATGCAGCGCTGCTTGCGGACTACTTCTTCAACGTCCTCCACCACTTTCAGCTCGATTTCCTCGACAAGCATGCAGCCTGCTTCCGTGCAGTCAGGTACGCCCATCGGCGCGCCGTTGTAAGCAGTGCCCAGCAGCTTTTTCCCTTGGACCAGAACGGCGCCTACATGCCGTCTGTTGCATCTGGAGCGCGTGGATGCCATATATGCGATATCTAAGAAATACGTATCCCAGTCTTTGCGGCCTCTCATCGTATGCTTCTCTCCTCCTGTATGCTACTTCTATCTTTTTTTCTAGTATTCTCTCATACTTCCTCTCAAATTTAAAGAAAGGACTACGAAGAAGCCACATACAGGAAAGGCTTAAGCTTCTCCAACATTTTGTCCCCGATGCCTTTCACCTCGGTGAGCTCTTCAACCCGGCTAAATCTGCCTTTTTTCATGCGGTAATCCAAAATCGCTCTTGCTTTGCTCTCGCCAATCCCAGGCAAATCGTTGAGCTGCTGAAGTGTTGCCGTATTCAGATCCAGCTGGCCTGATGATGGTACCGCCAGAGGGCTTGTTTCCCGTTCCACAGGAGGGGATACTTCAATATTGCTTGTAGTGCCTTCTGCCGCCGAAAGATCAGCGGGTGCCGGGGAAGGCATTGATTTCGAGGCTGCAGGCGCAGACGAGGAGGACTTTTGATCTGATATTGAAACTCTCTTGGAAGTCGGCTTTGGAGTTAACTTGGATTCCACGTTCATCTCTTCAACAGAACTTTGTGCAATTAAAGCGTCAATCTGCTCATTCACGGGCTTGAATTCCGTTTGAATTAAGGATGACCGCCCCCCTGTCAAAAAAGGCCAAACGACAAAAGCAGCAAAACAGCCCCCTACAGCAATATACAGAAACAATCGCAATCGAAATACAGCCACGAATTCCCTCCAAACTGTTTTTTACATATGATTTATGTTCACCCTCTGATCTAAAAGACTTGCGTATAAGAAGCCGGATTGAGCTGGATGGCGCTCACGGCTATTAGATTCACCAATTCCAATCGCTCCTGCTTGCTCCGCGACCCGTATTGGGCAACACATGCTGCCGTACAGTCAGGACATGAGCATCCCCACAACTCGCGGGTTTCTTGGCTGCGCCGCCTTACTATGTTGTAGTTTATACAACATTATGACTGAAATTAGGCACCATCACTCCCCTAAATTGTACGCTGTGCAACATAGGAAGCGGAAAAACGATAATTTCGGACCATTCTGTAAAAATGATTGCATTTTGTACAACATAGCTCCGAAATTCAACGCGCATCCCCGTTTTTCGTTGCACAAAGTGCAACATAAAGCGCGGATAGACGCTGCATCTCTCTTAATAAGGAAGAGTTAGCTCAGCTTACTCCGTACTTACAACTACCCCGTGTGCGTGGAACTGTCCGCAAAGCATTAAACGAACTCTCCCTAGCATATCGGCCGAGAAATGAGCATATACATGAAAAAGCGTCCGAATGGCATCCAAAGCTGACTCCGTTCTATAAATATTAACGCAAATGACTGATTTTTTTCGGGAGGGATTACTAGATGAAAGCAGGATTCATCGGTACTGGGAGTATGGGAAGTATTCTGATTGAAGCATTCATTCATTCTGGGGCTTTCAATCCGGAACAAATTATTGCGGGAAATCGAACGTTGCGTAAAGTTGAGCTTCTTGCGGAGACATATCCTGGGCTTGTAGTAGCCCAATCGAATAGAGAAGTCGTACTGGGGAGCGATATCGTTTTCCTATGCGTGAAGCCATCGGAGTTCAAGAAGGTTATTGATGAAATTAAAGAGGACGTGCTTCCCTCCCAGTTCATCATTTCCATCACAAGCCCTGTCCTGATTACGCATCTGGAGGCGCTTTTGCCTGCGAAAATAAGTAAAATTATTCCAAGTATTACGAACTATGTATTAAGCGGAGCTGCGTTATGTATTCATGGCAACCGGATGCAGCCTGAGGATAAGGAATGGCTGGATAACCTGTTTGCCTATATCTCTTCCCCGATTCGGGTTTCTGAAAACTATACGCGCATCTCTTCGGACCTGTCCAGCTGCGGTCCTGCTTTTCTTGCCAATTTCATTCAATCCTTTATCGATGCAGCCGTAGAAGTAACAGGCATCTCTCTTGAGGAAGCTACTCTGCTTGCCAGTGAGATGACGCTTGGTACGGGTAAATTACTGACTACAGGCGGCCTCAATCCTTTGACCTTGCAAAAACGCGTCTCCGTGCCCGGCGGGATTACTGCCGAAGGATTGCGTATTTTGGACGAAGAGCTTTCCGGCGTGTTCTTGCGGGTCATCCGCGCTACCCATGCCAAATATGAAGAAGACTTGGAGAAGACTGCGCAGCAATTCACGATCTAGCAGCAGTCTTCCCGGCAGTCTTAATGCTTTGTTAACCTACAACGATGTTAACAAGCTTTCCTTTTACAACAATCAATTTGCGAACGGCCTTTCCGGCGGTCGCTTCTTTGACTTTGTCGAGATCAAAAGCAATTTTCTCCATCGCGGCTTCATCGGTATCTTTTGAAATCAACACACGGTCTACAATTTTGCCGTTAACCTGTACCACGATCTCAATTTCATTGTCGACGGTCCATGATTCGTCATATGTCGGCCATGGCGCATACGTGATCGACTCGGTTCCGCCCAGCTTCTCCCACAGCTCTTCCGCCAAATGCGGCGCGATCGGAGACAGCAATTGAACGAAGTTTTTCATCGCTTCAAGCGGTAAACGCTCTGTTTTGTACGCTTCGTTAACGAAAATCATCATCTGGCTAATCGCCGTATTGAAGCGCAGCGCTTCGAAATCCTCGGTAATTTTTTTGATGGAACGGTGCCATGTCCGTTTGAACGAATCGCTGCCAAGCGTTTCCTCCGCACTGATTTTGGATTGCACCTGACCGTTCTCATCCACAAAAAGTCTCCACACACGGTTCAAATAACGGTAAATCCCGTCTACACCCGTTGTGTTCCAAGGTTTTGTAGCTTCAAGCGGCCCCATGAACATTTCGTACATACGCAGCGTATCCGCGCCTTGATCATTAACGATATCATCCGGATTTACAACGTTGCCGCGCGATTTGCTCATTTTCTCCATATTCTCGCCAAGGATCATGCCTTGATTTACAAGTTTATGGAACGGTTCTTTCGTATGAACAAAACCGAGATCATAAAGCACTTTATGCCAGAAGCGCGCATACAGCAAGTGAAGCACCGCATGCTCCGCACCGCCGATATAAAGATCGACTGGCAGCCATTGCTGCTGAAGCTCTTGCGAGCAGAACTCTTTATCGTTGCGAGGATCGATGAAGCGCAGGTAGTACCAGCAGCTGCCTGCCCACTGCGGCATCGTATTCGTCTCGCGGCGGGCTTTCATGCCCGTTTCCGGATCGACGGTATTCACCCATTCCGACACGTTCGCCAGCGGTGATTCTCCCGTACCCGACGGTTTAATTTCGTCGACTTGCGGAAGCAGAAGCGGTAGCTGATCAACCGGTACAGGCTTCATTGTGCCGTCTTCCAGATGAAGAATCGGAATCGGCTCGCCCCAATATCTTTGACGGCTGAACAGCCAGTCTCTCAAACGGTATGTGACTTTGCCGCGGCCCTTCGCGTTCTCTTCCAGCCACGCGATCATGTGTTTGATGCCTTGCTCAATGTTCATGCCGTTAATCGGGCCGGAATTCACATGCGCGCCATCGCCGGCATACGCTTCTTTCTCGACATTGCCGCCTTGCACGACTTCAATAATCGGAAGATCGAACTGTTTAGCGAACTCCCAGTCGCGTTGATCGTGCCCAGGCACCGCCATAATCGCTCCAGTCCCGTAACCGCCAAGCACATAGTCGGCGATCCAGATCGGCACTTTCCCGCCATTTACAGGGTTAACCGCATATGCACCCGTGAAAACGCCTGTTTTGTCCTTCGCCAAATCCGTACGTTCCAGGTCGCTTTTGCGCGACGCCTTCTCTTGGTATTCCTTCACAGCGGACGCTTGCCCATCTGTTGTAATTTGCTGAACAAGCTCATGCTCAGGCGCAAGAACGCAATACGTCGCACCGAACAAAGTATCCGGTCTAGTCGTAAAGACGGTCAGACTTTTCTCTTCATGACCTTCGATTGCAAATTGCACTTCTGCTCCGGTTGATTTACCGATCCAGTTGCGCTGCATATCCTTGATGCTCTCCGACCAGTCAAGCTCCTCAAGATCCTCCAGCAAACGCTCCGCATATTCCGTAATTTTCAGAATCCACTGACGCATCGGCTTACGGATAACCGGGTGGTTCCCGCGCTCGCTCAGACCGTCGATGACTTCTTCATTGGCAAGAACAGTGCCCAGAGCCGGACACCAGTTAACAGGCACTTCATCTACATAAGCAAGCCCTTTGTTGTACAGCTGGATGAAAATCCATTGCGTCCATTTGTAGTACTCCGGATCCGTCGTGGAGACCTCGCGATCCCAATCGTAGGAAAACCCTAGCGATTTAATTTGACGACGGAACGTATCGATATTTTTCTTCGTAAATTCGCGGGGATCATTCCCCGTATCCAGCGCATATTGCTCAGCCGGAAGTCCGAATGCGTCCCAGCCCATCGGGTGAAGCACGTTATAGCCTCTCATCCGTTTAAAACGGGAGACGATATCCGTAGCCGTATAGCCCTCTGGATGTCCTACGTGCAGACCTGCTCCAGACGGATATGGAAACATATCCAGCGCATAAAATTTCGGTTTATCCGAATTTTCCAGCACTTTAAATGTTTTCTTGGCATCCCAATAAGCTTGCCATTTGGGCTCAATCGCTTGCGGATTGTAGCCTTGCAGTTCCTTTGTTTCTTTTGTTTCCTGTGTCATGTGAAATTTCCTCCCTGTTTGCGGCTATAAGCGCCAAAAAACCCCTCATCGCTAGCGGATATCGCTAGGGACGAGAGGTTAGAATTCCCGTGGTACCACCCTAGTTAACACTAGGCATACTTTGCCTGTGTTCACTCTGCCCCTTAACGCGGGTGAAACGATCCGGCTAGCGCCACCATGTGCGGCGATTCACCTTCTAGCTCCAAGGCGAGTTCACTAGACGGACATCTACCGGCTTCCACCCTTAATCCGGCTCTCTGCGAGATGCTGTACGAGTTACTAATCCTCTTCCAAGCTTTAAGATCATCTGATTAGCTTTGATTATATGTAAAATAATGCCGCACTGTCAAGCGGCGGGACTCTTCGCGTCTTTATTTCCTTGCAACGAAGAAAGCCCGCTCCGTCTCCTTCGTTGGCTGTTCCCAAGTAAAGTCAGCAGCTTGATGCACTTCGCGAAAGCCTGCAGCCCGCAGCATCTGTTCAAGCCATTCCAACTCATACGCCCGCTGCTCATGCGTTTCATCGATGCGCCGGAAAAGCTCCTTGCTGCCGCTCTCTTTGACAAAAATCGTTAAATCGTGCTGAATTTGAACTCTGTCCTCATCCAACTCGCTTGTCCAGATGTACGCCACATCGTCTTCGTTCAAGAAAAAAGGCTGAGCCTCCGCGTACGCGAACAGCTGCTGGGGCGTATGCACATCGAACAGAAATAAGCCGCCAGGCTTAAGCCCTGCATAGGTTTGGCGAAAAGCGTCTACGATGTCTTCTTCCTCCAGCAAATAATTGAGACTGTCACAGAAAGATATCGCCGCATCTACGGGCTCGCCTAACTCCCATTCCCGCAAATCCTGCTGCAGCCAGCGGACCGCTCCGCCGCGAAGCGGTGCAAGCCCTTCTCCCGCTTTCTGATCAGCGACAGCCAGCATGTCTTCCGACAAATCGATCCCCGTCAGATGATAGCCTTCCAAAGCGAGCGGAATCGTCAAATTGCCGGTACCGCAGCCTAAGTCCACGATGGTCTCAGGCTTCACGCCAAAGCGATCGAAGCTTTCTTTGACAAAACGAAGCCAGTCCTTATAGGGCATGGTGTTCATTAAGCGGTCATAGGTGTAGGCAAATTCTTCATAGCTCATATCAGCTGGGATTCTCCTCTTTTTTCAAATAGGTCCAATCGTCTTCCTGATAGATGAGCCCGTCTTTCATCAACTTGCCCAAAGCTCGCTTGAAGGCCGCTTTGCTGAGGCCAAACCGGTCCTTAATGATATCGGCCGACGTTTTATCTGAAAATGGCATCGCATTCCCGGGGCGCGACTCAAGGACACTGAGAATTCGTTCTGCGTCTTCATCCCGGCCTTTTTCCTTCGGCTGCCGCATCGACAGATTCACGCGTCCATCCTCTTCGCGAACGTAGGCGACCCGCACCTCAACCAGCTCGCCTACACGAAGCAATCGTGTACGCTCTGTAGGGGCAATAAGTCCGATTACGCCATAACCGAGAACGCCGGCTTCACAAATGACGAAAGTTCCCATTTGCAGCGGCCGGTACACACGCGCTTTCACCCAGCGGTTGCTCCAACTGGAAGGAGCACGCACACAAAGCGGAGCCAGGTCCTCTTCGAGAGCCAGCTTGGCAATTAAGCGCCCTTGGCGGTCGTGAGCTAACGTCGCGAACACCTTGTCCCCCACCTGAGGCCGCAATTCCTCTAATTCCGGCACATGACGGTATGGAAGCAGCAGGTTGCGCCCCAGCCCCATTTCAAGGAAATAGCCAAATCTCGGATGAATATCGACAACTTCCAGCAGCCCCACTTCACCGAATCGGATCAGCGGAGTCTTCATCGTTGCCATTAGCCTGTCCTGCGTATCATGGAATAAAAAAGCTTCCACATGCTCGCCGGCTTTGATCTTGCCCACAATTTCCGCGTAAGGCAGCAGGACATCCTGATAGCCGTCGCTCAAGAAAAAACCGTTAGGCGGAACTTCCCTCGCTACCTCAAGGGTAACGAGGGATCCTGCTTCAAGTCTCATACGCGCTCCACAACTTTGGCATCGGACCAAAGTCTTTCGATGTTATAGTATTCGCGGTCATCGCGGTGGAAGACGTGCAGAACTACATCTCCTAAATCAAGCAGAACCCATCTCGCAGTATCGATACCTTCGTAACCTCTGATCGTGACTCCGTACTCATGCGCTTTCTTTCTAGCTTCGCTGGCAATCGCCTGCACTTGTGTTTCCGAATTACCGTGGCAAATGACGAAATAATCGGCAATCAGGGATACGCCTTGCAAATTAAGAGTTACAACGTCTGCCGCCTTTTTGTCCTCAGCAGCTTCTACGACAAATGCCAAAATTTCCTCTGGGCTTTTACTCATTCAATCAACCTCCGTAGGTTCGTTGTTTATTTGTTCAATCAAATCATTGCGTGTCAAAATCGTAAGCGGATAAATTCGTTTTCCTTTTTCAATCAAAAATCGAATCGTCGAATCAAAGCCGGCAACCAGCGCCTTCTCTAAACTTTGCTCTGCCGTTTCACGAATGAACGCAACACCGGGAAAGTCACGGCCGGGCTCCATATAATCCGCTAAGCAGACGATTTTGTCCAGCAGCGTCATTCGTTCACGCCCTGAGGTATGATACCGGATAGCGTCCAATATTTCCTCATCCTGAATACCGAACTGCGATTGGGCAATGAATGCGCCTGCATGAGAATGCCAAAGCTCCTTGTCATAATCCAATAAATCCTGCGGCAGCCCATTCTCCCGAATAATCTTAGCTTGCTCCTGCACGGGCCAATACTTGCAGTAATCATGTAAAATCGCTGCAAGATCGGCTTTGACAGGATCTCCGCCATACCGTTTGGCGAGCATTACGCTCGTTTCCATGACACCAAGTGTATGGAGCCAGCGTCTCTCGGGCATCTGTTCCTTTACCGCGGCGATAAGCTCCTCACGCTTCATACAATCGGTTCACCTCCATGTAACCGTTCACGGCTTCCGGTACGAGATACCGGACCGATCGCTTCTGCCCGCGTTCCGCACGTATCGCCGTCGATGAAATTTCAACAAGCGGCATGGGAACGATCGTGACTCGCTTACGAATATTTTCCGGCATATGCGTCATATCCAATCCATAACCGGGCCGGGCTAAGCCGATAAAACGAATATGCCGCACGATGTCATCGATGCGATGCCACTGCGGCAAATACTGAACCATATCTGCTCCGATAATATAAGCAAATTCGGTCGTGGGATACTCTTTGCACAGCAGCTCGATCGTATCGATACTATAGGATACGCCGCCTTTGCCAATTTCGATATCAATCGGACGAAAAAAAGGATTCCCTTCCGCAGCAAGGCAAACCATTTCCCAGCGCTGCTGCGTCGAAGCCTTCGGCGCATTGGACTTATGCGGCGGTACATTCGCCGGCATCAGCCATACTTCGTCCAGTCCTGCTTCCACCCTCGCCCGCTCCGCAGCAATCAAATGACCGGTATGAATCGGGTCGAAGGTGCCTCCCATAATTCCGACAAGCATGCTTCCACCTCTTTAGCGCGGCAGTTCGATCTTCTTCTTGTCACGCGATTCTTTGTAAAGCACGACGATTTTACCGATCACCTGTACAAGCTCTGCACCGGACTTCTCTGACAATTCAGCGCCAACCTCGGCACGGTCTTCTCCGCTGTTGTTGAGCACGGTGATTTTAATCAATTCACGAACTTCAAGCGCTTCTTCAATGTGACGAATCAGGTGATCGTTCACGCCGCCTTTTCCTACTTGAAAAATCGGATCTACATGGTGCGCTAATGAGCGCAAATAACGTTTCTGTTTGCCTGTTAACATGGATGTCCCTCTATTCATTCTTATTCAGCTAACGACTGTTCTACCACCTGTCTCATCGCCGCAACGGGCGCAGGCGTACCAGTCCAATATTCAAAAGCAAATGCCCCTTGATAAATAAACATACCGAGTCCGCCATGAATGCGGGCTCCTTTGGCCTCCGCTTCGCGAAGAAACCTGGTGATCCGCGGGTTATAGATCAAATCGCTGACGAGATGATGCTCTCGCAGCAGTTCAACCGGCATCGGCAGCTCCTCCGTATTAGGATGCATGCCCGCCGATGTCGTATTGAGGACGAACTGGACCTCATCCACGACACCCGAGAGCTCATCAAGCCCAAGACCGACCGTCTTGGTATATGCTCCGATCGTGTCAGCCAGTTCCAAAGCGCGCTCTTTCGTCCGATTCGCAATATAAATACAGCCTGCTCCTTCTTTGGCAAGCGCATAGGCCACGCCTCTGGCTGCGCCGCCGGCTCCAAGGAGAAGAACGCTTTTGCCCTTCAAATCGATGCCGGTTTCCTCTTTGAGCGAACGCACGTAACCAATGCCGTCCGTGTTGTAGCCGGTAAGCTTGCCGGCTTCATTCACGATGGTATTGACCGCGCCAACGATCCGGGCACCCTCGTCAATTTCGTCGAGATACTGCATGACCTCAACTTTATGTGGAATCGTTACATTGATTCCCCGGTAACCCAATACCCGTATCCCGCGAACCGCATCGCCAAGCGCGTCAGGAAGAACGTGAAAAGCAGCATAAACCGCGTTAATCCCTGCTTCCTGGAAAGCGCGATTCAGCATGATGGGAGATCGGGAATGCCGAATCGGATCTCCGAAAACCCCATATAAAATCGTATGACTGTCAATCGCCCGGCTCTTCTCCATGGTTTCCTCTGGTCCCCCTATATCAATGACTCACGTACGATAACCTTAATCCCCTTCGGTGCGTGAACGGCAATCTGTGCTCCGGCAATACTATTCACTTTGATCCAACCTAAGCCGGAGATGAGCACATCCATTTGTTTCCCCTTTGGAATGTTGAACCCATGCTTCACAAATTTAGGCAGCTCGTCCAAATCCGCTTCGTTCGGAGGCGCAAGCATGACGCCCTTATGTCCTTCATACAGCTCATCGGCCCGCTCCAGCTTCGTGCGATGAATTTGGATCGCATTGGAGATGTAGCATGTGAACGACTGATGGTCGCCTTTGATAAAATCAAACCGTGCTAAAGCGCCAAAGAACAGCGTCTGAGCTTCATTCAGTTGAAAGACGATCGGTTTGAGCGGCTTATCCGGCATAATACGGGCCAGATCGCGCTTCTTCACTACCTCAGTTAACCGGTGCAAGTGCACAATCCCCGGCGTATCTACGATAAACCGGCCATCGTCGAGCGGGATTTTGACCAAATCCAGCGTCGTGCCCGGGTACTGGGACGTTGTCAGCTCCGCTTCCAAATCGCTGTAATCGCTGATTAATCGGTTGATCAGCGTCGATTTGCCGACATTGGTAGCGCCGACAACATACACATCCATATTGCCGCGGTATTCCTGCACAGCCGTAATCACGCGGTCGAAGCCGATGTTTTTCTTGGCGCTGCATAGGACAATGTCAACAACTTTGAGGTTCGCCTCTTTGGCTCTGCGCTGCACCCAATTAATAATCTTGTTGGCATTGGTCACTTTCGGCAGCAAATCAATTTTGTTGACGACAAGCAGGACCGGATTCGAACCGACAAACCGGCTTAAACTGGAGATCATGCTGCCTTCAAAATCAAAAATATCTACAATCTTCACAACCAGCGCTTTGGTTTGACCGACATGTCCGAGCAACTTCAAGAAGTCGTCCTGCTGCAGCGTGATGCTTGAAGATTCGTTATAGTGCTTGATCCGGTAGCAGCGCTGACAAATCAGCGGCTCCTTCTGCAGCGCTTCTGCCGGAATAAATCCGAGCTTGGTCTTGTCTTCTGTTTGCAGCAATACGCCGCAACCCGCACAATGATTAATCGTTTCTGTACTCATGAAACCTCCTAATTCTTCATCCTGGCATTCGCCCATTTCTCAATCCGCCGGTTAATTCGCGTGAAGAAACCTTCGTCATTGATGGAAATCGGATTCACCAGAATCGTGTAAAGCCCCATTCGATTGCCGCCAAGCACATCCGTCAGCATTTGATCGCCTATGACAGCTGTTTGTCTCGCATTCGTACCAAGCAGCTTCATAGCCTTGTGAAATGAAACGTTCCATGGTTTCTTGGCCCGGTGGATGAATGGAATGCCTAACGGTTCTGCAAAAGCAGATACGCGGCCATGATTATTGTTGGATACAATAACGACCTTAAAGCCCATTTTCTGCAAATGATTCAACCACTCTATTAACTCAGGGGTCGCATGCGGATCGCGTGCGCCGACGAGCGTGTTATCGAGATCAGTAATGATACCGCGAACGCCAAAATCCCACAAATGATTGGCATCAATATCATAGATCGTATGTACGGACTGTCTGGGTACGAGCTTCTTCAGCAAACCATTTCCCTCCAACTGCTTCCTCGACATATACGAGAAACTATACCATAGTGACCCGTTTGTTGCAAAAAGAAAAGAACATATTTTCCCACTAGGTACGGGCTGGAAGCGGCAGCCAGTTCAGGACATTTTGGATTTTGCGGTCCCAATAGCCCCAATCGTGTTCGCCCGGCTCCTCTTCGTAGGTTAAGTCCAGTCCCAATTCCCGGCAATACTGAAGGAAGCGAATGTTATCTTCATATAAAAAATCTTCCGTACCGCAGCACTGATACAGCTGGGGTCTCACACCCTCGTTAGCTGTCAGCTGCTCCGCCAAGTAAAACAAATCGTTCCCGCTGCCTTTGATTTTCGTCACGTCGTCATAAATCAGCTTAAAATCGTCTGGAAAATGTAAAGCCCGATGCGAAATGTCAAGGGCACCCGATAAGCTGGCGGCGGCTGCATACCGGTCCGGATGCGTAAGCGCCAACTTCATAGCCCCATATCCGCCCATTGATAGGCCTGCCACATAGTTCAATTCTCTTTCCTCCGCCAGCGGAAAAAAGGATCTCGCAATAGCGGGCAGTTCTTCACTAATAAATGACCAATATTTCGGACCTGACGCCATATCCGCATAAAAGCTCCGATTCACCGCAGGCATGACGACGGCAATCCCTAATTGGGCGGCATAACGCTCAATGGAGGTTCTCCGCATCCAGATCGTGTGATCGTCCGACAAACCGTGCAATAAATACAGCGTCGGATGCTTTTTCCCATAGCTCGCAGAAGACATCCCGATCAAATTTTGAGCCGCTTGCGGCAAAATGACATACATGGAAGCTGAAACGCCAAGTGTATCCGAATAAAAGTTGCAATCAATAAATGCCATAGGGAAATGCTCCTCTCATTATGAAAGCCACCCTCCCTTGAGGGTGAGTGGCTTGAAGTATCTATTTCATTTGTTCTTTTAATTTGGAAATAGATTGGCTCACGGTTTGATAGTCGGCTTCGGACGAAACCGTCTGGCTGTATTTCGCTCGTTCGAACAACTCCAGCACCGTCTCCAGGTCGTTTTTCATCCATTTGCTCTGGCTTGACCAGCGGGCTGTCGCTTCACGCATCGTTTCATGCTCGAGTCTGGTGTACCCTTTGCGCCGGCTCATGCGCAGCAGTTTTTCGAATTCGACGATAATTTTTTGATTGAAATTAACGGCTTTCAGCTGCTTTCTGCGTTTACGCCATTCCCGGAGGTACGGGCTGCGGAAGAAGAATACTGCGCCTACAGCTGCCACAGCAGCGATACCGATACCGCTCAGCGTCAACCAAAGCCATGTAAAGCTTGGGGACTGCACCGGCTCTTCAGGCACTGCAACAGGATCGCTCTCCGTGGAAAGATCAACGGGCGGCGGCGTTTTCTCAGGAAACACATTCGGCAGCGTGAAGCCGGAAGTCGGCTCAAAAGCAATCCAGCCAAAGCCTTCGAAATAAACTTCAACCCAGGAATGCGCATCCGAGTTACGGACTGTGTAGGTGCCCGCAGCGTTTTTATCGACGTCTTCGCCCAATTGACTCAAAATACCGAATTCCCTTATCTGATCAGGGACAGGCGAAGCTCCGGAGGAGTAGCCCTTCACCCAGCGGGTCGGCAGTCCGATCGAACGGGCAAGCACGGCCATTGACGTAGAATAGTAATCGCAGTACCCCTGTTTGATCTCAAACAAGAACCGGTCTACAAAATCTTTGCTCTTGCCTTTGCTTTCGTCCGGCGTGTTCGTATACGGGTAATGCTCTGCCAAATAAGTCTCGATCAGCTTCGCCTTATCATACGAATTCGTAGCTGATTTGGTAATGTCGAGGGCAAGCTGTTTGACACGGTCCGGAAGATCCGCAGGCACCTGCAAATACTCCGCCCATTCCGGCTTGTTCGTATAATCAACATTCACCTCACGCAATTGATCTACTTCCAGAATAGGCTCCTCTGAAATAATCGCATATTCTTTGGGATAATTCGTTTTGCTCGCAAAACGGAGCTCGGATTGCCGTGGCGACCATAGAATGCGTTGAAACGGATTCTCGCCTTGATTCACTTCCACCAAACGCTGGATGGCGTAACCGCCGAAGAGAACCGGAAAAACGTCTTCCCTTTGCATCACAACGGTTTGCTTTACTTCTTGCGTTTTCAAGAGCGACAGATCAAACCTTGGATCAAGCGGCAGCGTATTCAGATTGACCCGATTGACCGGCAGCTTCTTCTCCGTCGCACTGAGCTCCCATCCTTTTCCATTATACTGCGCTCTCGTCTCGCCGCGGAAATAAGTGCGTTTGCTCGTTTCAACCGTCATGACGGGCGTGTAATCGAATTGAAAACCGCCGCCAAGATGGCTGTCATCCCTGCTGTAGCCGGACGAAGAATCGCCAGCAGAGGCCGCCACACTGACCCCTTTTCCCAATAGAGGAACGGGTTCTCCCCGACTGACCTTGTATGCCGTATAAGGATCGGTTAAGACCGGATCTATCGTAGGTGCGAAAAACCCGACAAGGGAAATAATGCCTACAATCAGTCCGATTGGAAGCAGGATCGAAGACGGATAATCGGTAATCGTCTCCCAAATGACAGGAGCCCGCTTCTTCAGCTTGGCGAAGTGACGAACCATCAAGAGCGAAAAGCCGCAGAAGATCACCATCGCTACTTGAGGCCACAGAAAGATCGTACTGAAAGAGTCCCGTATGGCAAAAAATAAAATACTGGCGGCAATGAGCACAAACACGCGCAGCCTGGATGTCACCGACCACATGGCAAACAAATAAGCAAGCCATGCGACCAGGCTGAACCAAATGTACGGTTCCAACTGACCTGCGTTCAAGGCGATCCATTTGAGCGCACTTTTCCATGTCGTCACCTTCACAGCGGCATAATGATAACCCATCCCTACGAGGTGAAGCCCGATGATCAATACAAATTGGATCAAGACGCGCCATGCGCGGCGAAGATGCGGAATCAAGTATGTGGCAGCCGTCAGGCTGAGTGTCCATGTGACAAAGGCGACCGTTTCCGGAAGCCATAAGCCATCTTCCTTCATGATCCAAATCACAAACTGATACAGGAAAACTCCTGTAAGAATCGCATTAGCGCGTTGTTCCCAATCTTTAAAAAGAAATCCTTTCCAGAATGAGTTAAGCATACCGTTTCGCCCCTCCCAGCAGGTTAGGCAAGTCCGATAACTGACTGACCTCATACCCCATATAACCTTGTGAGCGAATCGCTTTGATCCAGTCGTTCTTCGCGCTCTCCTGCTCCATGCCTTGCAGTTTGAACACATGGGACGGTTCGGCATGAACCCACATATGGCAAGGGTTCATTTGAAGATGCGAGAGCTGCGTCAGCACCTGCATCATCACGGAGCCCTTCTGCGGCGAAATAAGGACAAAGAAGCAGCCGGCAGGCAGTTCCCGCGAATGTTCTTTTAAAATTTGCTGCAGCGGACGAAAGCCGTCGGCCTCCACGCCGACCAAATGTTTTAAAATATGTTTATGATGGTTTTGGCTTTGCTTCGGTTCAAAATATGTGGCTTCATTGCCGATGGAAAGCAGTCCCAACGCCAAATCGCGGCCCGCTCCATAGCGGAACAAAGATGCGGCCACAGACACGGCCAGTTCGAATTCGGCAGCGTCGCCATAAGCCCGGGCCGTCCGGTCTAGTAAAATAATCGTTTTGGGCAGCGACTCCCGCTCGAACTCTTTCGACTTCCATGTCCCCGTCTTGGCGGTTGCATTCCAGTGAATGCGGGATAGCCGGTCACCGTATATATACTCGCGTACACCGTTAATTTGCGTCGTTTCCCGGTGAGCCCTTGTCGTCGTCGAATGATGCTGCATGCCTTTGAGCATTTGGTGGAACTGCGCCCATTCCCGGATTGCTACGGTTTGCGGATAAACCGTTATCGACTGCTGGAGCTCCAAGCGTCCTTTGTGCTGGAAGAAGCCAAATATATCCTCGGTCACACATTCCGTCTCGCCGAACCGGTAATATCCCCTCCGCAGCGGAGGCGTGCTGTACAACAGTTCCCCTCTCCGCTTCCAATCCGGGATCAGCGAGCCTTCGAAGATGGTTTCTTCTCCGCTCTGACGAATAAATTGATCCTTGATGATCATGTAAGGAATCGGCCAGAAGCCTGGAATTTGCACGCTGATCCCGATTTGCAGCGATTGCCCCGCTTCAAGCTGGGCATCCTGCCCGGCAACGGACAGCTTGCGCGTTCCTTGAGCGCGCCTAATGCCGCTCCAGTTGCCGGAGAGCAAATAAACCGACAATAAAGCGACGATGATAAAAAGCATGGAGGCCAGCTTCCCCCCTTGAAACAGCAGGAAGAATAAGCTAGCCGTGAAGCATGAAATCAGTAGCCATAGAGGAGCCGGAAACCGGGGACGTTCCCCGAATCGCTTGAATACCGGTCGAGTCATAGGCTCACTTCTCCAATCGAACCGGCACGCGAACCTGCTCGAAAATCGCGCCGAGAACAGAAGACACCGTGGCCCCGTCCATGCGCGCTTCGGAATGAAGAATCATCCGGTGACCGAGCACGTATGGCGCAAGGTACTTGATGTCATCAGGGATGACATAATCTCTGCCCTTCAAAAAGGCAAAGGCTTTGGAAGCAAGCACCAGCGACAGCGTAGCCCGCGGGCTTGCGCCAAGAAATACAGCCGGATGCTCGCGCGTTTTTCGGGTGATATTCACTAAATAATCCGCCACTGCATCATCCATATGTACGCTTCTAGCCTGCTCCTGCGCGGCCAAAACTTCGGATGTATCCATCACGGGATGCAAAGCTTCCATCGGATGAGCTTTGCTTTGGGAAGCAATCATTTGCTTCTCGGCCGCTTCGCTAGGGTAGCCTAGGCTAAGCTTAACCATAAAGCGGTCGAGCTGTGCTTCCGGCAGTATGTAAGTGCCTTCGAAGTCAATCGGATTTTGGGTAGCCAGCATCAGAAAAGGGGAAGGCAGCTCATGAATATCGCCGTCTACCGTAATATGCTGCTCTTCCATAGCTTCCAGCAGCGCCGACTGCGTTTTGGTCGTTGCGCGGTTGATTTCATCTACGAGCAAAATATTCGTCATAATAGGCCCGGAACGGAACAGGAACTTTTCTTCTTTGGGATGATATATGGAAACACCGGTAATATCGGATGGTAAAAGATCGGGATTACACTGAATACGGCGGAACTGGCCGTCGATCGAACGGGCGAGAGCCTTGATCAGCACCGTTTTGCCTGTACCAGGCACATCTTCAAGTAAAACATGCCCACCGGCCAGCATCGCAGTAAGCAGCAATTCAATTTCAGCACTCTTCCCTAGAATGCATGATTCTAAATTCGTTTTCAGCCTAGCTAAAACTTCTACATGATGATGGGTGGCAGTTTCCATGTCTTAATCCTCCTTAGCGTTTTCGTAAGAAAGCTTACGTCGTAAGAGCTGCAGAGTTCTGCGAAAAAACGCCCAATATGACAGTAATCCTTAAAAAAAAGAGAAAAAGTGCGTAAATCCAGTTTACAGTAAAGTATTTCGTCCGTATACTTGTATTTCCTCTAAATTTATTTGTTAAAATTAACCATGTGAATAAAAAGGCAAAGGAGCTAAGCACACAAGCGCTTAGCTCCTTTATTGTGTTTCATCCTTTTGGCTTAACAAAAACGGCGGCAATAAACGAGAAAATAATCGCGGCCGATATCCCCGCGCTGGTCACTTTGAATATCCCTGTGATGATGCCGATATACCCGTCCTTATGCAGCTCCTCAAGCGCGCCGTGCACTAAGGCATTGCCGAAGCTGGTAATCGGAACGGTCGCTCCCGCACCGGCAAATTCAATGAATGGATCGTACAGATTGCAGCCGTCTGCGATAGCGCCAAGGACGACGAGCGTGCTCATGGTATGTGCCGGCGTCAGCTTGCCAACATCCATTAAAAGCTGCCCAAAGACGCAAATCGCGCCGCCAATGACAAAAGCCCAAAAAAAGTTCATGCGTACAACCCTCCAGACTCTATAGAAACTGCATGCGCAATACAAGGGATGCTTTCCCCTTGCTGGAAGGAAAGCGGAGACAGTAAAGCGCCTGTAGCCACAACCAGAATACGTTTCAGCTCCCCCTTCTTCATACGTTTGAGCAGATGACCGTAAGTAACGGTTGCCGAGCAGCCGCAGCCGCTCCCTCCCGCTTGCACATTCTGCCTGTCCCGCTCATAGATCATTAAACCGCAGTCGTCATACGTCGTTTGGTCAATCGGTACCTTGTGCTTGTGAAACAGCTCGCGCGCAATTTCCGAGCCAACCGCGGCGAGATCGCCGGTCACAATCAGGTCGTAATACCCTGGCTCACGGCCCAGATCGCGAAAGTGCGCCTGAATCGTATCGACCGCTGCCGGCGCCATCGCAGCGCCCATATTAAACGGGTCGGTGATGCCCATATCCACGACACGCCCAATGGTTGCCGCGGTGATGACGGGGCCGTCCCCCGTCTTGGCGAGCACCGCGACCCCGGCGCCCGTCACCGTATACTGCGCTGTCGGCGGCTTCTGCGATCCGTACTCCGTCGGATAGCGGAACTGCTTCTCCACCGTGCAGTTATGGCTGCAGGTGCCCGCCATGGCATAATTGGCCGCCCCTGAATCCAGCAGCTGCGCGGCCAGCGCCAACCCTTCCATCGACGTCGAGCAAGCGCCGAAGATGCCAAGATACGGCATGCCCAGCGTGCGCGCCGCGAACGTATTGGAGATGATCTGATTCATCAGATCGCCTCCAATATAGAACTGAATCTGACCGCCGGTAAGTCCGGCATTGTCTAAAGCGTGCTGCGCGGCTTCCTCGAGCAGCGCTTTCTCCGCTTTTTCCCATGTTTTCTGTCCAACGGTCAAGTCGCCATGAACGATATCGAAGTCTTCGGCGAGAGGCCCTTCGCCTTCATCGGGCCCAACGACCGTTCCCGTGGACAGGATGACGGGGCGGTTCTCGAACACCCAGCTTTGATGCCCTTTCAGCATACGATCAGCCCCCACCCATAATAATTAGATGCAAAAGCCCCACAACAAACGCAGCCACCGTGCCAAACACAATAACGGAGCCGGCTAATTTGAACATGTTCCCGCCCACGCCCAGGACCAGTCCTTCGCTCTTATGCTCAATCGCCGCAGAACAGAGGGAGTTCGCAAAGCCTGTAACCGGGACTGCGCTGCCGGCTCCGGCCCATTGCGCAATTTTGTCGTAGATGCCAAAGCTCGTCAAAATGACGGAAATAATAATTAAGACGGCAACTGTGGGATTGCCGGCTGTTTTTTCCGTAAAACCAAACCAATTAATGAACATTTGCATAAAGCATTCACCGATCAAACAAATGACCCCGCCAACTAAAAAAGCCCTAATGCAATTTTTCAACACGGGCCTTTTCGGCTCGACCCGCTTTGCCAATTCCTGATATTCCTGCTGGGTCATCGTGAGATTCTTTTTCTTATTGTCGGCCATACGTTCCCTCCTGCATGGTTAGGATTTTAACAGGGTGTGAAGATCTTGAATGACTTTCGTCAGTTTCTCCGAGCAATCCTCATACATTTTCTTGGCTTCGGGATGCTCCGTAGATAAGGAATACAGCTCAAGGTCCGCTTCACTTTTCTTCAGAGTGGCGAGCAGCGCAGGTCTTTCGCTCGGCTGAGGAACTTTCAGCTTGTCGTCGTAGAGATCGACGGTCAATTCCCCATTGGTGTCCACTTGGCCAAAAAATACATTTTCCTTCGTTACTCCTAGCTTATCCAGTTCCGTTTGCAGCCATCCTACGCCTTTGCCTGCGGCAGCAAGCGGTTCCCCTTGAATCTCGCCGTCCATAATGACCGTGTGATTCGGTTTTTCCGTCATCATTTTCATCCCAAGATGCTTAGGAGTCAGAGGCTGCACGTCGCTTTTGAGCAAAACGCTTAAATCGCCGCTCGATTCGAGCATGGCAAATTCCACATCCGCCAGCCGGAAAACACTTTTCGTCCGCAGCTGCTCTAGAAGCTCGTCCCCGGTATATCTTTCCTTTTTCAAATTTTCTTCAAGCACTTTTCCGTCTTTAATAAGCACCGTGCCTTTTCCCTCGAACCAAACGCGCAACGTTTTGCTCTTAAGCGCCAAAATTTCCAATAAAAAGGGCACAAGACACCAGACTAATATTGCAATGACCCCGTGAAAGAAGTTGCTTTCCACATCCGTTGAAATGACACCGGCTAAATCGCCCAGCGTAATCCCAATGACATATTCAAAAAAAGTCAATTGAGATATTTGCTTCTTCCCCAGAATTCTTGTCAGTACGAACAAAATACTTAGCGCGCTGAACGCCCTAATCATGATATGTACCCAATCGGCCACAATCCGTTCCCTCTCTTTCCTAAAGCTTCAAACAAAGTCATTATGCGCAAAATGAGACCCTGTTATCATTGAAACCATTTGTATTTATTTGTCAATTATGAGGAGGGAAAGTCGGGGTATATTAATGAGCGCAAACAAATGAAATCGCTCTGTCCATTTGCTTGCTAATCCATGATGAAGAGGTGTCTACATGACTGTAGCTGCTCAAGTAAAAACAACCTTAGCTTCCCTCAAAAGCGCACAAGCAAGCCTAGAGACCTTTGCGTTAAGCACGCAAAATCAAGAAGCGAAACAGCTCTTTGAAACTGCCGCAATGGCCACCCAAGACATTGTTAATCAAGTCTCCTCCCGCGTACAGCAATTGGAAAACGAAGAACCTCAATACAAAGGGTTTTAGTCCACAAACAAAAACAGCCGGCAGTAACGAGAACATTCTCGTTGCACGGCTGTTTTGCTTTTACTGCATAAGAAGGAGGATAAGCGAAAGCAGAACAAAAAGCACCAAAATAAACAGTTTGAACGCATCATCTTTTGCCATAAAGCCGCTCCTCGTTTCTATGAAATTTCAGTTATTGCAACGGCTGTCCGGATGCTTTCCTCAGCTCATTGGCTAATCGGTGAAACTCTTCTCTTGCCTGCGGATCGTCCGTCGCCATATAGGCCGCAGATAAAAAGGCAATGATTTTATTCGCATCGTCAACACTCATCATAGCTTCATCCCCTCCCGGATAAGGCCTTATTTTCCAGTCCAATAATCGAATGTCAGCCCCTTGTTTTTGAAAAAGGAATAGGGCAAGTAGCAATATCCTTGATCCCCCCAGGCTTTTCCCCATGAATTGCGGGCGATGACTACCCCCTGGCCTTTCTGTTTGCCTTCCTTGTAACCGACAGCCAGCATCGCATGACCGCCTAACAGCATTTCTTTTTTCCGGTTGGGATACGGAATTCGTCCCGTTTGGGAAGCGGATGGGCTTTCAAATGAAGCATAGACCCATATCCCGAACACGACAGGCTGACCGTCGGCCAATGCGGCTTTGATGCCTGCCAGATCTTGAATGCGATGATAGGCGCCGATTCGGTAAGTTCCTGCGGTTTGCTCAGCCTCAGCATCAGGCGTATCTTTAAACTTGGCAATTTGATACGGCCATTCGCTTTCAGGACAAACGCCGATTTTGTGCAGCACCTTCATCCCGTCGCGAACCGTTGCGCCAGAGTCCCGATTGACGGTGCCTTCCAACTTCCGCTCATGCCAATAGTGAAAAAGCCGCGATAGCCGCGGCGCTGAATCGCTTTCTTGACGCAGCCAATATTCTCGCAGTCCGCTTACGATGGCGTTCGACGTGCAGGAACCTAAATTCCCTTGATTCACAATCGGAGAAAGCTTGCTGCGCAAGTCAACTTTACGCGGCAGCTGGGATTCCCTGACATAATTGACGCTTCGGTAAAAATGATCGCGAAAATCACGCGGGTCCCGCTTTACCGTTAACTTCCTTCTCACCTGTTTTCCTCCCCCATCGCCCGTTTGCGTAAATGTACTTCAGTATATTCACCCATAGGCTGGAGCGTGCGGAAAGGTCGAATATAGGCTGCTGAATATGGGCTGGGCTGCCACGTGGATTCGCCAGTGGAATAGGTAGATGGTAGGGAGGGATTGCTGCTCTTGTGGGGTCGGGTAGATAGATGGAGTCGATTGCTGCTCTTGTGGGGTCGGGTAGCTGGATGGAGTAAATTTGATGCGCTTGTGTGGCAGGCAAATTGTGCGGCAGGTAGATGGATGAAGTCGATTGTTGCTCTTGTGTGGTTAGGTAGATGGATGGAGTAGTTTGCTGCACTTGTGGGGGCGGGTAGATGGATAACGTAGATTGCTGCTCTTGTGGGGGCGGGTAGATGGATGAAGTCGATTGTTGCTATTGTGTGGTTAGATAGATGGATGGAATAGATTGTTGCTCATGTGAGGCGGGTAGATGGTTAAAGTAGATTGTTGCTCTTGTAAGGTCAGGTAGATGGTTAAAGTAGATTGGTGCTCTTGTACGGTTAGGTAAATGGATGGAGTAGTTTACTGCACTTATGTGGTCAGGTAGATGGATAGAGTAGTTTGCTGCTCTTTTGCGGTCAGGTAGATGGTTGAAGTCGATTGCTGCTCTTGTGGGGTCGGGTAGATGGGATTGAGTAAATTTGATGCGCTTGTGCGGCAGGAAGATGGATGGAGTAGTTTGCTGCACTTGTACGGTTAGGTAGATGGATAGAGTAGTTTGCTGCACTTGTACGGTTAGGTAGATGGATAGAGTAGTTTGCTGCAGTTGTGTGGTCAGGTAGATGGATGAAGTAGTTTGCTGCAGTTGTGTGGTCAGGTAGATGGTTAAAGTAGATTGTTGCTCTTGTGCGGCAGGTAGATGGATAAAGTCGATTGTTGCTCTTGTACGGTCACGTCATTACTCGGCCCTATGTTGCACATTGTACAACCATTTCTGCCGAATCTCCCTGCTTCAGCAAGCTACGTTGTACTTTGTGCAACGATTTTCCCATGAAACGAGGGATTGAGGGCATGTTGAGCACATATCATTGTATTTCATACAATGAAGGGCTGCTAAACCTCCATTCCCCCCCATTTCATTGCACATAATGCAATATAGGCAAGAGAAATGCCTGAATAGACAGCTCCCAGCAGTAAACCCCAGCCCCAAATCGGACAATCCCCCTCATTTCAATGCGAGCCCCCCCAATCCGCCAATAAAAGCGGCAGCATCACCAAAGAACCAGGCTGTTCCAAGTCTATCCTAGACTGGTCCGCCCGGTTCCATTAGATAACGCTTATCGCAGATAGCGATGAAGTGGCTGTATTTGCTGCTTGCGAATGCAGGCTGCGACTAATTCGGCGATAGCGATACCGCCTTTTTCTTGGAAATGCGTATTATCCTCCGCGCCTTTCGGAAAGTTCGGAAACTCGCCCGGCCATGCCCACATGAACAAGGATTTGGTTTCCTCAGGGCCTAGCGATTCGAACAATTGCTTGCTCTCCCCGGCCAAATCGATCAGGAGAACGTCCTCTTCCTCCGCCAGCTGTTTCATAGCCGTAGTATAGTCGCCGTGCGTGTCGATGATGCTGCCGTCGCTATCAAAAAATCTCCGCTGCACAGGCGTGACTAGAACGGGAACGGCTCCCCGCGTCCTCGCTTCATGAACATAAATCGCCAAATGCTCTTTATAGGTTGTATAAGGAGATGTCGCCCGCTCCTCATCCAACTTCTGATCGTTATGCCCAAACTGGATGAACAAATAATCGTTGGCATTAATTTTTTCAAGAATGGGGGCGAACCGTCCTTCATTCAGGAAGCTTTTGGAGCTGCGGCCTGAGAACGCATAGTTCGCTACCGCGGCGTCCGCTTTGACGAACAGCGGGAGCATTTGCCCCCACCCCGTATAAGGATAACCGTCCTGAGGCTGATCCGTTACTGTGGAATCACCGACCAAATACAAGGTAGACGCTTGCGGAGCCGAAACGACCTCCAGCGCATTAATGCGCGGCGCTGCGCCTGAGAACGCCAGTCGCAACTGCCCATCCTCCACGTGAACGCTAAAGCTGTTGGACACAAACTCTCCGGCAGCTGTGCGGCATTCTGAAAGCAGCAGTCTTCCCTGCCCCGCTTTCAAGCCTGTCGAAGTTGCCGTTATGAGGTCGCCCATTAACGTATGAATCGTATAATTGCCATTCGGCACATCTACGGCGAACACAGCACCGACGGGAATGCAGAAGTCTCGCTTGAGAACTTCGGGCCGCCCGCGATCCCGGCCATATACCTCAGCGCCACCTAGAAAGCCAAAGCCGCTCTTCTCATGATAAACGGTGTTAGGGCTGACTTTCGTGAATCCTTCCTTCGCTGCGCTTTGTTCCGGCCCAAAATCAAATCGGAAATGGATGCTCATCCCGCGAACGCCTACCAGTCTCTACGATTCAGCAGCGAGGATAAGAAGGTGAGTCCCAACCCTTGCCCCCAGCCTTGAATCCGCTTGTAAGGCACACCTTTGTACCCGTCAATATCCCGCATAACCGCTGTGCCGGCCGAAACGCCGGTGATCGTCCCGTCTTCGGTGATGCGCGACAAGATGCCTTGGATCGATTTATTCGTATATTTGTTATACAGCGGTCCGGCACCGACCAAGGCAGCCGCAATCCCCGCCGAGCCCGATGTTTCCAAATAGGCATCCTTGTCCGTCAGGACGGTATGCCATAACCCGCTCTCGTCTTGCAAGCGAACCAGAGCGCTCAATTGATCGCGCAGCGAGCCTTCAATAATCATGAAGGACGGATGCGTCACATGCACGAGCCTCAAAGCGCGCGCCATGGTAATAGCCGCCCATGCATTGCCGCGGGCCCAATAAATGCCTGACATATGATTTTGCGCCAAATTGTCCCAGCCGTGATAATACAGGTTCGTCGCAGCGTCCTGCAGCACATTCTCATGACCGTGATACTGCTTCAGGCCATCTTCGAAATAATCCTCACGGTTCAGCATGGATCCGATGCGTACCAGGAAATAGCCTGCCATGAACATCGTGTCCACCCATGCCTGCTCAGGAAAATTGTATGTTTCCGAGTTCACCGTATGTTGGAAAATGCCTTCCCCGAACCGCTCTGCTTCATGTTTCAGGAAGTCAGCCATTTGCGTAGCGATTTCCATATACCGGTCTTCGCCGGTTTCCTTGTACAAGGTCAGCAAGGAGTGGCCGATCGAAATGCCGTTGACGGACAACTTAGGCAGACCATCCTCCAGCTTCTCATCTACCCAAGCTTTTAACAGGTGGAGATATTCTTCTTTGCCCGTAGCCTCATAAGCTTCTGTAACGCCATAGAAAGCTACGCCGCCAGGCCAGTCCCAATTAAAGTCCATACGGAACGTTCTATGAACAACACGGTCAATTACTTTGCGGATTTCATCTGGATCGAATTGTAAGGCTGGCATCTCTTCATTTCCTCCCTGTTGGTCGTTATTGATGATATAAGCATTCATACCCGTTACCCCTTCAAACCGCTCGTCGATATGCCTTCAACGATATATTTCTGGAAAATCATAAATACCACAAAAATCGGAACCAGCGATAACGTCGACATGGCGAACATCCCGCCCCAGTTGTTTAAGGACTCGGAGTCAAGGAATAGCTTGAGCGCCAAGGAAACCGGATACAGCTTCGCATTATTTAAATATAACAGCGGTGTGTAGAAATCGTCCCATCTCCAGTAGAAGGAAAAGATCGCAGACGTCACAAGAGCTGGAACGATAAGCGGGATAATAATTTTGTAAAAAATGCTGTACTTGCTGCAGCCATCCATTTTGGCAGCTTCATCGAGTTCAGGCGGAATCGTGCGGATAAATTGCATAATCAGAAAGATGAAGAACGGAATCCCGAAAAATTGCGGCACAATAATCGGCTTGAAGCTCGATAACCAGCCAATTTTGGCGAACAAAATATATTGCGAAATGATCGTCACGTCTTGAGGCAAGAGCAAGGTCAGCATGACCATGGAAAACCAGAACTTGCTTCCCGCAAACCGGATGCGCGCAAAGCCATACCCGACTAAAGCGGAGGAAGCTACCGCGCCGATCGTCGAAAGAATAACGATAATGAAACTATTTTTCATAAAGGTCGCAAACGTGATGCCTGCAAACCCCTTCCAACCTGTCACATAGTTGTTCCACTCTATTTTGCTGGGAATCAGAGAAGTTGCCGTCGTATAAATCTCGTCGTTTGGCTTTAAGGAGCTGGCGACCAGCCATAGAATCGGGTATATCGCTGTTATTGCGATGAGGCAGACGATCAAGTGATACAGCAATGTTTTCATATTTTTTGCGCGAAAAACCATGTCAGATCCCTCCTAGCTCTCGTAATGAACCCAATATTTAGATGTTTTGAAAATAACCAACGTAATGAGCCCGATTAAGATGAGCATGAACCACGCCATAGCGGAGGCATAACCCATTTCAAAAAAGACGAAAGCCCGATGGAATAAATAAAGCGAATACAGCAGTGTATTGTTCAGCGGACCGCCTTCGCCGTTGGAAATGATATAAGCCGGCGTGAAGGTCAGGAAGCCCGAAATCGTTTGCAGAATTAAATTAAACAGAATGATGGGACTTAACAAAGGCAGGGTGATATGAAAAAACTTGCGCACAGGTCCTGCGCCGTCCACGCTGGCCGCTTCGTAATACGTGCCTGGAATGTTTTTGAGTCCGGCAAGGAAAATGAGCATCGAAGAACCGAACTGCCAAACCGACAAGAGCACCAGTGTGCCAAGCGCAGTAGCCGGCAGACCGATCCAAGAGGTGGTGGTGTGGATACCGATACTGCCCAGGAAAGCGTTGATAAGGCCTTTGTCCCCGAAAATTTGACGCCACATGATCGATACCGCTACGCTTCCGCCGATCAAAGACGGCAAGTAATACGTGGCCCGGTACAGCCCGATCCCTCTGACGGCGCGATTCAGCAGCATAGCTACCAGCAAGGCGATGATGAGCCGCATCGGGACGGACGTGAGCACGTAAGTAAGCGTGACCCGAATCGAATCGATGATTTTGTCGTCATCGGTGAACATTTTCTGGTAGTTTGCAAACCCGACCCATCGCGGAGCTGACAATAAATCGTATTCCGTAAATGAAAAATACAGCGAAGAAAACATCGGAAACAGCGTGAAGATCAAAAAACCAAGAATGAAAGGCGAGACAAACACATAGCCGACTATGTGATCATTTTCACGTAGTTTCATAATTCCACTCCTTTAAGCTCGTCTATTTCTATCTATTTGGCGGGCGGCCGGTTCGCAGCCACCCGTTTGTACCCTTACAACGTGTTAGAACGGACGACGATCACTTCTTATTTTTAGCCAAAATGGCGTTGGCTTCGTTCATGAATTTCGTTGCCGCGCCTTCGACCGAGATTTTGCGAAATAAGATTTGCTCCTGCATATCACGGAGCAGCTTGCTGACCTCCGCTGACCCGATGGGATCAGGGGGATCCATGGGACTGCTGTTTTTCTCCGCCCAGGCAACGTAGTCGTACACCTTCTTCTCTTCTGCGGAGAGCGTAGGCTCCAAGCCTGCTTTGACCTTCGATGAGATCGGAATGCCCCGGTCGCCTTTGATCAGTTTATTGGCCTCTATATCGTTCAAAAACCAGGAGATGAATTTCGCCGCTTCCTTCTTCTGCTTCGAGCTTTTGGGGATGGAGAACAGCATCGTCGGCTTTAAATACAGCCCTTGCTTGCCATTCGGCCCCGGCAGTCCGGTTAAGCTCAGCGGCTTTTTGGCGGCTTCCTGCAGGGTCGAGAATTGATTGGACCACGCCATGGTCATGAAGCCATCCCCTAGGGCAATCGGGTTCTCCTCCGGCGTCAGCTTGGACAACGATTCTTTCCCCCAGTCCCGCATATAGCCGGCTTCGTACCATTTGAGATACATGGTGAAGTAATCTATAAAATAGCGGGGATCGCTAAACCCAAGACTCGTGCCATCCTGGCTGAAATAGTGCTGATTTTGGGTACGCAGGTAGTACGGAAAAAATTGATCGAAGCGCATGTGATCGAGCACTTTCCCTTTTTCCTTCATCCGCTTGGCGATCTGCTCCAAATCGAACCAGGTCCAGTTCTGCGGGATGGACGATATCCCCGCCTCCTTCAGCATAGCGGCATCGTAGGTGGTCCCCATCGCATTAACGCCTAACGGTATGCCGTACAGCTTTCCGCCGACTCGTCCGGAATCGATCGTTTCCGGCGAAGCTGAGCGCACATCGATCGTCCCGCTGTTCGTCAGTTGGGACAAATCCTCCAATTGATCCTTCGTGGCATATTGGGTCAAGTACGAGATGTCCATCTGAATAATGTCCGGCAGCTGATTGGCCGCCGCTTGCGGCGCCAGCTTCTTCCAGAAGTCATCGAAGCCGGCATATTCCGTATCAATCTTCACATTCGGGTTGAGCTCTTGGTACATGGCAATGAGTTTCAGCGTATAATCATGCCTCGCTTGACCGCCCCACCATGCAATTCGCAGCTTAACATCTTGTTCGCGATCGCTTTGTCCGGTCTCAATCGTCCTCGGCTTGCCGCCCGCTGAAGGTTCTTTCGCGCTGCATCCGATGACCGTGAATAATAGTGGAATTAGGAGCATGGCCGGTAATAGTCTGCGTTTCATCGTAAGCGTCCCCCTAGGTACCCTGCGCTCCACATTTCTTATTATGGGCTGGCAGGAGCGAAAGTTGAATCTAATTTACCGCGTTAAATGTTCAAAAAACAGTGAATACCTGTTCTACAACGTCAGCTTTTTGTACTCGGAAGGAGCGCAGCCCGCAACCTTTTTGAACACCTGAGAAAAGTACTGCGGATTATCGCCAAAACCCAACTGCTCCGCTAATTCGAACATTTTGACATCATCGTTTAACTTAATAAGCTCCATTGCTTTTTTGATTCTCACGGTAACCACATAGTTCGAGAACCTCTCGCCGGTCTCTTTTTTGAACAATTTCCCCAGATAATCCGGATTCATATACAGCATTTTGTGAGCGACCCAGTTGAGCGACAGCTCGGGGTTGGCGAGCTCCGCATTGACGATTTCGATCACCTTCTGGATGACTTGCGAGTGCTTGTTTCTGTTTTGTTCGAAAATGACGTGGGTAATTTCAGAAGCGGTTTGCTTCAGCAATTGAATGCTGGCCTGCAGCGTTTCCATCTGTGAAATTTGGCCGATGAGCCCCATATACTGGTGCATTTGCGGTTCGGCGCACAATCTTGTCATGGAAATAAAGCTTTGGATGACATACGATTTGGTCGTCTGAATGTCCAGCCGGGAATTCGCCAAGACGGTGTGAAACGCTTCAATACTGCTCTCGGCTTCTTCCCAGTTGCCTGCCCGGATCGGAAAGAGGATGCGATCGTCATCGTAGACGAAGTCCGCTTTGCTGGGCTGCGTCGAATTCAAAATATCGCGCATCGTGATAAGCCCGCCCTCACTGAGGTAGAACCGGTGGCTCAAGCAATCAATGGCTTGCAAGTAGAGCCGCCTCGCCTCCCCGATTTCCCCGGCCTCGCTTAAGGCGGCTGTTGTGTCTATTTTGTAATACAGTATAAAAATACGCCTGATTTCTTCAATATGCTCCTGCAGACGCTTCATATCATCCTGATCCTCGATCAGCACCAAGATGTGCTCGGCAATAGTGGAGCTTAACAGCGGCTCATCGAGAATGTCTTCGGCAATATTTTTCAAAGCAAATAAATGCTCGTATTCGAATTTGTCTTCGAGACGGAACAGCAATAAGCGCACTTTCCTGGCACCGACATGCAGACCGAATAGATCCTGGTAATAGTCCCAATCCCGGCTGCCATACGATTTATTGGTTACGAATTCTTTCAAAAATTGCTCTTTGACATGGGGCAGCACCTTCTGCAAATTCGCTTTCATCGACTGGATAAAATCTTCCTTGCTCTCCTCCTGCTTGTATTCGGCCGTAATTTCACTAAGCGCCTTTAGAATGCTGTTTTCGTTGCACGGCTTTAACAAGTAATGCTTGACGCCATGCTGCATCGCGATTTGCGCATATTCGAATTCATCGAAGCCCGAGAGCATGATAAAGCGCGTATGCGGATGCGTTTCTTTGACTTTGGCCACAAGCTGCAAACCGTCCATGCCCGGCATCCGAATGTCGCTGATGACAATGTCCGGCTCGTGCTCACAAACGAAAGCGTAGGCTTCAATCCCGTTGCGGGCGGTCCCCGTTAACTCGGTGTCCACAGACTTCCAATCTACAATCGAAGAGATTCCTTCAAGAATCATCCGTTCGTCATCCACCAACAATACTTTATACATAAGTCGTTACCCTCTTTTCGTCATCGGAATACGGATGGTAATGCATGCGCCGCCATCCGGCCGATTTTCTACTTGAATCCCGTAATCCTCGCCAAACGCCAGCTTGATCCGCTCGTCAATATTTTTAAGCCCAATGCCTGTCCCTTTGGATTGGCGTTCGCCCGTCAACAGTTGTTCCAAATACGTTTCGTCGATGCCGGGACCGTTATCCTCAACGATCAGAAGGACATTTTCTCCCTCTTCCCGGCCTAAAATTTGTATGACGCACGGTTCAAGCATGACCTCTACCGCATACTTCACGGCATTTTCCAACAGCGGCTGCAGCGTCAGCTTCGGAATGCAATAAACTCCCAATGCTTCAGGCACATCTAACCGGAAATCGAGCCGCTCTTCAAACCGGACCTTCTGAATCGTAATATAATGCTGCACAAGCTTCAGCTCGTCTTCGATCGGGATCATATCCTGTTTCAAGCTAATCGACGAACGAAGCAAATAGCCAAGCGATTCCACCATTTGAGAAACTTGCTTCTGCCCGTTCATCTTGGAAATCCAGTTGATCGACTCCAGCGTGTTATACAGAAAATGCGGATTGATTTGCGCCTGCAGCGAGCGAAACTCGGTCTCTTTGATGATCAACTGTTTCGTGTAGTTTTCCTTGATCAATTCTTGAATGCGCACAATCATCATGCGGTATGTGCGCTGGAGCAGTCCGACTTCATCCATCTGCTGCGAGACAGGCGGTATGGCCGGCAGCTCCGAATTTTCCAGATCGCCGATTTGCAGTCCCCGCATATTGCTGATCAGTCCCTCGATGGGGCGGGTGACGCTGCGGGCTACGGCCATTCCAAAACCGACCAGCAGAAAAAAAGAAATAAGAAACGCGGCAATCATCCAATTTTTCATCAAAGTGAGGTTATAGAAAATCTTCTGGAAAGGCAGGGTGTTATAGTACGTCCAACCCAAATAATCCGAATGAATATGCGATACGAAATATTTCTCGCCATCCTGTTCCATAATGCGAAACCCCTTAGGGGAAAGCCCTGAAGGGCTGTTATCACTGATTAACGACTTCATGCTTACCGAGCGCGGATACACTAAAGTTCCATTCGAGACAATGCTAAGCTCGCCTTCCCGGGTAACGGCTTCCCTCGCAAATTGATTGACCATCTTGTCCAAATTGACATGCAGCACTAAGCTGCCCAGCTTCTTCAATTCCAAATTATCGTAGGAACGGATTTGCCTTGTTGCAATGAGACTGTAATCCTGGGCATCCGGATTGACCCATCCCAAACTGCCGGCTCCACGGTCGGACGTTTCTTGGATGAGCATTTTCCGTTCGGGTGAAAGCGTTGTCAAATTGCCGCTGGAATAGCTGTTTCCTTTCACATCGGTAATATCCGCCGCCGAAATATAGGTCTCGGAGTTAATGTATTGAACAAGCCGGTCCACGAGCTTAGCGCGGGATTGAATGCGAATATAATCCGATTCATTCGAGTTCATAACAATCAGGTGCTGCTGAATTTGCTCGTCCGACATAATGCTGAATGTCAACCGCTCCACTTTATTCAATTCATTCTCAATCAACGTGGAGGAAAGATTCAGGACTTGCGACGATTTCTCATAAATCTGCTGATCATACATCGAGAAAGCGATCTGCAAGCCCACCAGCGAAATGCTGGAGCTAACCGCCATCGTAATGGAAATGAGCAGAAACAGCTTCGCTTTAATCCTCATGTTGCGGATATCATCAAACCACAGGCGGAAGCCCGATTTCATTGTAAGCTCACCACTTTTCTTCCTGAATAGAGTCTTGTAGCAGTGTTTCTTCGCGGTTGCTGGCGTGTTTTCCTTTCCTTTAGAAAAAAGAAGTTAAGCGCGGTCAAAGCGCCTAACTCCTTCTCAATACGAATTGACCTATTTTAAATAAAACACTTCACGCATCGGTTGAATCGGCACGGCTTCGCGGAAATCGAAGGAACCTACGACCATTTTGGACGTAATGGCGTTCCACCGGTTGCAAGCCTCGCTCTCTGCCAAATAGGCAAAGGCCGCTTCCAAATCATCGCATAAGAAGCAATAGAAAAATTGATTGCCATTCTGGAAGATGGAATAATCCCTAATCCCCGCTTTACTGTGCTCTTCCATAATTTCCGGCCAAGGCGCCAAATGCATCCGGACGTACTCCTCCAGGTCTTCCTCCCGAATCGTCCATGTCCATGCGAACTTCCCGCTATTGGTCATGCGCTTCACCCTCTCCCTAAAGTTGGATAACCAGTCACTGTTACTTTACCGCGCTAACATCGTCCCGTCAATGCTCTTCCCCGCCAAAATAAAAATAAACAAAAAAAAGAAGTCGCGAGGACTTCCGTTTTTATGTCTTTATATTTGTTTAACTTTGTAAGAAGCAGAAATAAACCAAATAAGAAAAACAAAACAAAGCAGCGCTATAAACCCGTAACCGCCGAAAATGTCATAGCGGGCAGCAAAATAGCCAAAGCCAAGACCCGCAACCGTGTTCAGCACATTCTCGCCTAACGATTGGAAGGAATCGGTCGTTGCTCTCATGGCAGAGTCAATGCGGTGGTGCAGATAGCCGGCGGCAAGCGGCTCCATCACGCCGGAGAACAGGCAAACGATTAGCATCGCTGCCAGTCCGACGCCATTTTTGCTAACGGAAACGAAAATAAAACCCACGGTGATGCCCACCATTATGAAGGTGATCAGTTTCCTGTAGCTGAAGCGCCGCAAAAGCGCATAAGCAAGGAGATTGCCAGGCAGCTGCAGCAGCATAGTTCCGGCAGACAGCACACCAAAGTAAAGAACCGGAGTCCCCAGTCTGTTCGCGTACAACTGCCAAAATTCTCCGATATAGCTCATCGACGCACCAGTCACCATACCCGCAAGCAGGACAAGGGTGACATTAGGATTTTTTCGAAAAAAACGCAGCGATGCCATGACATATGTTCGAAAAGGAGGCATTTTCTCCTTGCCTGTCGTATCCAGCGCGCCCTTCGGCGGCTCGACCAGCAGGAAAGCAAGGAAAAAAGCAAGTGCTGAACTGACCAGCGATAACCAGTAGTTCAGCTTAAGATCGAATTTTCCCGCGAGAAAACTTCCGCAAAGTGCCGCGATGATGGCTGATACGAAGCTGCAAGCATTCAAACGTCCCAGCAGCTTCTCGAACTGCGGCGCAGCGCCCTGCAGCGATAACGTATCGTACAGCAGCGCGTTATCCGAGCCGCTTCTTGCGGAACGGGAGATGCCGCCCAAGAAGACGACAAGCGCAAAATGCCAAAATTCGCTCGCAACCAAGAGCAGCAGAAACTCGCTGCATCCAAGCAGCGCGCTGAGCACGAGCATGTTTTTGCGGCCCCATTTGTCCGCTATAACACCGGATGGAACTTCCAGCAGCACAATTGTCAGCGCATAAATCATTTCCGTATACACGACCATCTGAACGGTCATGCCCCGCTGCTCCCAGTACAATCTTTCAATCACGTATGCCGGGATGAGGCTGGAAAAAAAGCGAAGTGTAAATAGAATTCGTATATTATTCTTAATGTTGTCCATGAGGAGCTCCTCTCCGGAATTCGATTGCATGTATGCACACAATCAACTCGGGGGTGCTCGTGAACAACGCGAGGTTATCTCTTAGCAGGGAGGTCTTGCGAACTTAGCGAACCTCTTCATAGGAAGACTCCTTCCATGGCTTCAAGCTGTCACTTATTGGGATAGCAGTACTTTATACAGTTTAATTACGCTAAAATGCATGCCTTCATGGTATAGATTAAAGCTGAGAAACTGCTCTAGAGATTCAAGTTTCATGCCTGCCGATGTCGTGTACGGTGTCACGCTGTCCTGAAGCCGGCCGCTCAGTTCGCTGCGAATGCGCTCCGGCTGCTCCCGCAGCAAAGCCGTCAACTCTTGCAGTGACGGAACGGCGATGTCAGCTGGCGTCGTTAGCGGAGAAGTTTTGAACTCAAACTGTTCTTTGAAGCCCTCCGGCATACGAAGCGGAAGCCCCATATATTGAAAAGCGTAACGTTCCATCACCACATAAATGTGCCCCAGCTGCCAACGGATGGAATTCCGGAACCCATCGGGAATCCGGTCGGCGGTTTCTTCCGTTATCCCTTCCGCCGCAAGCAACACTTGGGCTCTTACGAATGCCAACTGCTTAAACAAATAATGTTCCATAGCCTTCACTCCTTTAGGGATTCTTAGGGCTTATTGTAGCACTCTTTGACTGATCCGTCTTTATAACCAACGATAACTTTGGCCGCCATACCAATAAACAGCCCGTTATCGACGACACCCGGAATACTGTTGATGGCATTGTGGCATTCGCTTGGAGTAACGATCTGTTTAAAATCACAATCCAAAATAAAATTGCCATTATCGGTCGTATACGGCTTCTGATCCGCCAGCCTCAGCTTCGGCTCGCACCCGAGTGCGCTAAGCTTGCGTTGAGTAAGCTCATAACCGAATTTTACAACTTCAACAGGCAAATGGAATTTCCCCAACCGCTCGACAACTTTGCTTTCATCCACAACGACAATAAGTTCTTTGCTTGATGAAGCAATGATTTTCTCACGCAGCAGGGCGCCTCCTCCGCCTTTTATTAAGTTCCACATTCCGTCAACTTCATCGGCCCCATCGATGGTCACATCAATTTCGGTAATTTCCGAGAAAGGACTTAACGGAATCCCGAGATCGATCGCCAGCTTTTCCGATTGAACGGAGGTTGCTACCGCTTTTATTTGCAGACCGTTATGCACTTTCTTTCCAATTTCCTGAATCGCCCAGTATGCCGTGGAACCCGTTCCCAAGCCTACCGTCATGCCATCCTGAATATAGGCCGCGGCTTTTTCTGCGGCTATTCGCTTGGAATTGCTGTTCGGCATATTGTTTAATGATCTATTTGACATCTCACGTTCACCTTTCTAAGGTTATTTTCCAACTAAATCTCGAATCAAAATCGCTACCCGCTTCAATCCCCATTCAAGCTCGTGCAGCTTAGCATAGGCATAAGAGATCCGCAAATAGCTGCCTGTATGCCGATTATAAACCGAGCCGGGATTGAGCAAAACACCCTCTTTGATCGCCCGCTCAAACAGAATTTGCATCGGAACGTCGACAGTGAGCTGGACCCAAATATAAAATCCTCCCGATGGCACAGTCCATTTGGCTAGTCCAGCGAAATAAGTATGCAAGAACTGCACCGCTGCATCTCTTCTCATCTTCAACTGTTCCCTAATCCCGATCAGATGCTCCTGATACAAGCCCCTGCCAAGCCATTCGGACGCAGCCCATTGGGAGACGGAACTGGAACCGTAATCGTTCTGCATTTTGATATCCGCCAACCGTTCGATCACCGGCTCCGGCGCCACGACCCATCCGAGGCGAAGCCCCGGGCTTAATGTTTTGGACAAGGTCCCTAAGTAAAGGACCAACGCATGCGGGTCCCTCGCCTTTAACGGCAAAGGCGGCGGCTCATCAAACCACAGCTCTCTGTATGCGTCATCCTCGATGATCGGAAGCCCTTCGTCGGAACAAGCCTTCATCAGCGCTTGGCGTCTTTCCTCCGTCATTAACGTGCCTGTCGGATTATGAAAAGTCGGGATCGTATACAGGATCGAGGCATTATAGCCTTTTTTGTAACGTCCGATCTGGCTCGCTTGTATGCCTTCCTCATCCATTGGCAAACCTACCAGCTTCATGCTGTTTGACTGAAAAACATGGACAGAATACAGGTAGGACGGCTTTTCCAACAGGATGGAAGACCCTCTTTGCAGAAGCCCCACCGAAATGAGATGCAGCGCTTGGAGAGCGCCGGACACGATCAAAATGTTCGATGGCGAAGTTTGGATGCCGTTTCCTTGCAAATACTGAGCGACCTGCTTGCGCAAATAAAGATTCCCTTTCGGCTCTTCATAACCCAAGGTGAACGGATTCGCCGAGCTTTCTGCAAAAATCTGCTTCATCCGCTCCGTTGGCAGCAAATCAGGGGAAAGCTCTCCGGTTCCGAGCCGGATCATGCCTTCCTGAAATTCCGCCCGGTTAATGTGCTGAATGGCCGGCAAATTGGGATAGTGTATGCCGGCCTGTACATACGAGCTCCAATCCGGCGGCGGCGACGCGGCTAGCAGATTCCACGAGTTATTGATGACTCTTGTCCCGCCCTTGGTGTTGCCCGCCAATAAGCCTTCCGCAATTAAATCGCTGATTGCCGTTACAACCGTGCTGCGATTCACGCCAAAATGCTCAGCCAATGCCCGCTGCGAAGGAATTTTGGTCCCAACCGCCCATTCGCCGAGCGATATTTTATGAATAATAAATGTTTTAATCTGTTCATATAACGGAGTTTCAGACGTAAAGTCAGGTTTCCAGTCCATGTGCTCCTCCTTTTCTTGCTCCTCCACTATATCATTTGGTTGGGATCAATGCCAGCCATTTGGACGGAGACAAATATCAAAATCCCTCTATACTAAGAGAGACTTTGACAGCCAGATAGGAGAGATCGATTTGTTTCAAACAGTTCTACATGCGGTTATATTGGGTTTTGGCCTAATTTTACCCGTAGGGGTACAAAATGTTTTTGTGTTTAATCAAGGCGCCAGCCAGCGCACATACTTAGGAGCACTGCCTGTCATTTTGACGGCATCCCTCTGCGATACGTTTCTTATTCTAGCGGCGGTTTTGGGAGTTTCCCTTATTGTGCTAACTTTCTCATGGCTGCAAATGGCCCTTTATGGCGTTGGATTTATATTCTTGCTCTATATGGGCTGGGCGGTTTGGAAAAGCAAGCCAAGCGCCGCTTCTTCTTCACAGGAAGAAACCAGGCCCAAAAAGCAGATCCTGTTCGCAGCCTCTGTCTCTTTACTGAATCCTCATGCTATTTTAGATACGGTTGGTGTTATTGGCACCAATTCCTTAAACTATACCGGCAGCGAAAAGTGGGTCTTCATGCTCAGCGTTATATGCGTATCCTGGCTATGGTTCTTCGGGTTGGCATTCGCGGGACGGTTAGTCCGCAAGCATGATACAAGCGGTCTGTTTATGGCGAGATTAAACAAAGTTTCCGCTTGCTTAATATGGGGCGTGGCTGCGTATATGGGGATCAAGCTTTTGTGACCGCTCCCCATCCCCCCTCACCCAACAATCTAAAAAAACTACAAAAAAAACTAAAAACAATGGCGTTCCTGCCCTCGCGCAAGAAAGCTATACTAAAGTCAGCCGAAATGAAAGCACTTACACAAATAAAGAAGGGAGGTCACCCTGCCATGCGATTGCTTCGCAAAATAGCACTGGGCATCGATACGTTCATCGAATCGGCCGCACTCATCGGCTTGCTCAGCATGATTATTATCGTCACCATGCAGGTGATGACGCGCAAACTATTCAATTTCGTTTTTTTCTGGTCAGAAGAAGTGACCATGCTGCTGCTCATTTGGTTCTCTTTCATGGGGATCGCCATTGGCTTTCGGGAAAAACTCCATCTCGGCATTGATTCCTTCACGCACAAACTTCCGGCTTCCTTCAACAAAGCGCTGGACAAAGTGATCGAATTAGTCATTCTCGCCTTCGGAATCTATTTGGTGTTCTATGGCTGGGATTTCACCGTCATGATGCACGAATCCGAACTACCAGCCACGGGGCTGCCGAACAGCACGCTCTATGTCATTATGCCGATCACAGGCATCATGACCTGTGCCTATGCGCTATTGCAGTTGTTTGGGATCGAAACGAAACGGCACGTTACTCTCCAGGAAAGAGGCCACCATTAATGGATCCGACCATTGCCATTCTCATACTTTGCATCAGCTTCACCCTTCTGATCGTTCTGCGCTTCCCGATCTCGCTAGCTCTAGCCGGTTCATCGCTGCTTACGCTGCTCTACTTGAACGTCCCGCTGGCTACCGTGGGCCAGACCATGATTCAAGGGATGAATTCCTACTCGCTCCTGACCATCCCCTTCTTCATCCTGGCCGGTCAAATCATGAGCGAAGGCCAAATGGCGCTGCGCCTCATCAACCTCGCCCAAGTTCTCGTCGGCGGCATTCGTGGAGGCTTAGCCATGGTCAACTGCGTAGCCTGTATGTTCTTTGGCAACATTTCCGGCTCCGCAATCGCGGATGTATCTTCCATCGGTTCCGTCATGATTCCCATGATGAAGAAAAAAGGCTATGACACCGACTACGCCGTAGGTGTCACCGTATCCGCCGCCATTCAAGGCGTCGTCGTTCCGCCAAGCCACAATCTCGTCCTGTATTCCCTGGCAGCCGGAGGCGGAATCTCCATTGCCTCGCTGTTTCTCGCCGGCATCGTTCCCGGCTTGATTCTATGCGTATCGCTTATGATTACAAGCTATCTCATTGCGATCAAGCGCGGATATACCAAAAGCGAAGCCGTTCCAGTGAGGGACATTCCAAAAATTGTGCGCGACGGCCTGCTCTCCCTTTTAACCGCCGTCATCATCCTTGGCGGTATTTTCACCGGCTGGTTTACAGCTACGGAAAGCGGCGCATTGGCGTGTTTGTACGCTTTTATCCTCACCTTTCTCGTCTACCGGGATATTCCGCTCAGCCGCATGTGGGTCATCCTGAAACGGACGTTTCGAACCGTCGCGATGGTGCTTTTCCTGATTGCCGCTTCCGCAACCTTCAGCTACGTGCTCGCCTTCTTGAAAGTGCCCGGCATGCTGACGGATTGGATGCTTGGCATCACCGATAGCCCGATTGTGATTTTGCTGATCATCAACATCCTGCTGCTCTTGCTCGGCGCACCGATGGACATGGCTCCGCTCATCCTCATTATGACGCCGATTCTGCTGCCTGTCGTCACCGCGCTTGGCATGGACCCTGTTCACTTCGGCATTATCATGATGTTAAACTTAGGCATGGGATTGCTGACGCCTCCGGTTGGAACCGTTTTATTCGTCGGCTCGGCCATCGGCAATATCACGATTTCCGAAGGCACTAAAGCGATGATGCCGTTCTTCTATGTCATGTGCGTCGTTCTCATGATTTTGACGTATATACCAGGTCTGGTGATGTGGCTGCCTAACCTTATGAAATAATCAACTCAAACCATTACAGGGGTGATCATCGATATGAACATATCAAAATCATATATAACAGCACTTAGCACGATGCTTGGAGCAAGTCTGCTGCTTGTAGCTTGCGGCGGAGGCAGCACGCCGACCAACAGCGCTTCCACAACCGCGCCGGGAACCGCTAGTCCGGCAGCGGCCAAGAAAGCCGATGGGCCTAAGCTTAATTTCCGTCTGGCCGAAACGCATCCTGCTGATTATCCGACCACACTTGGCGATAAAAAATTCGCCGAGCTCGTCAATCAAGCCTCGGAAGGCCGCATCAAAATCGATGTGTTCCCTGCTTCCCAGCTCGGCGAAGAGAAGGCTGTCATTGAGCAGGTTCAATTGGGTGCGATTGAGTTTACCCGGGTCAGCACCGGAGCGCTTGGCTCCTTCAACAAGCAGTATGAAGTGTTCAGCTTGCCTTACATTTTCGACAATGACAATCACCAGTGGAAGTTCCTGGAGAGCGAACAAGGCACGAAGCTGCTGGATAGTCTGGAATCCTCGCGTATGAAAGGCCTTGCCTACTACAGCTCAGGAGCGCGTTCTTTCTATTCCAAAAAGCCCGTCAAGACCATCGCCGACTTGAAAGGGCTGAAAGTTCGCGTTATTCAAAACAAAGTCAATATCGATCTCATGAACGCACTCGGTGCGAATGCGACACCAATGCCATACGGGGACGTGTTCAACGCCCTGCAAACGGGCGTCATCGATGCCGCAGAGAACAACTATCCGAGCTACTTCTCGTCCAACCATTTTCAGCAGGCCAAAAATCTTATTCTTGACCAGCACCAACGTGTGCCGGAAGTGCTTCTGATCTCCAAAGTAGCCTGGGATAAGCTGAGCAATGACGATAAAGCTTTGATCAAAAAAGCAGCCCTGGAATCCGTCAAAACGCAGAAAGCCGAATGGGATAAATTCGAGAAAGATTCCGAGGCCAAAGTCAAAGCCGCAGGCGTCACCATCACCGAAGTTACGGACCTTAAGCCATGGCAGGATGCCGTAAAACCAGTCATCGAGAAGTACCGCAATGAGTACAAAGAGACGCTGGAAGCTATCGAGAAGGCAAGAAAATGAGAAAAGACAAAAGGAACCTAAGCCCATCTTAGGTTCCTTTTGTCTTTTACGGCTTCCCGCCACTTTTCCGGTATTCCAAAGGAGAGCTCCCCGTCAGCTTTTTAAACGTATTGCTGAAATAAGCAATATCGCCATACCCGAGCCTTTCCGCGACTTCGAAGACGCGCAAAGAGGTTTTGACAAGCAGCCTCTTGGCTTCTTCTATCCGCATTTCGATGACATAGTCCACGAACTTGCCCCCGGTTTGCTGCTTGAACAGTTGACTCAGGTAGCTGGGATTCAAATGAACAAATGCAGCCACATCCGTTAGCGCAATATCCTTGGCTAAATTAGCGGCAACAAACTGCTGCACTTGTTCGATCACGGACAATTCAGCCGTCTCTGCCGTAAGCCTATCGCTCCCCATCGCCTCTCTCAGCATCGCCCTGCCTTGTATCCAGCGTTCCAAGCAATCGGCCATCGCTTCCATTTCCACCGGCTTGAGCAAATAATCTTTGACCCCGTAACGGATCGCTTTCTGGGCGAAATGAAAATCGTCAAACCCGCTGACAAGCACCAGATTCGCCTTCATGCCAGCCATCTGTTCCGCCAGCCCGATGCCGTCCATAATCGGCATTTTCACATCGGAAATAACGAGATCCGCCTCATGCTTTCGCACCGCATCCAAAGCTTCCAGGCCGTTCGCGCATTCCTGCACAATCGTAACGGGAAGCTTCGTTTGCTCCACCGCCTTGCGCAGCACAACCCGGACCCATTTTTCATCATCGGCAAGAATGATTTTGTACATCGTGACTACGCTCCTTCCCGGATATAGAGCCCCAGCGGCAGTTTCAAGCTAACGGTAGTCCCGGCGCCGGCGCTGCTCTCAAGCTCCAAACCGTATGCTTCTCCAAATAAATACGAAATGCGCCGGTGTACATTCACAATTCCAATCTGAGATACAGCTGCCACCATATCCTTCTGCAGCAAATCGAGCTGCAAGGCACGAAGCCTTTCCGCCGGAATTCCCATCCCGGTATCCTGAATTTCGATCACGAATTGATGTTCATCCAACAGCTTGGCGGATATGATGATATGAACAGGCTGGTCGCTCGTCTCGATGCCATGAATCACGCAATTTTCCACCAAGGGCTGCAGCGCAAACTTGGCAAGCCATTGGCTTTCCGCCCATTGCGGAATTTGAAATTCGTAGCTGAGCTTCTCTTCAAAACGGTACTGCTGTATCCGCAAATACATTTCACAGATATGAATCTCCTGCTGGACCGTGCTCGTCGCACCCGCATGATTCAAATTGTAGCGCAGCAGCCTGGCCAGGGAAGCGACTAACACGGAAATATCGGTCATATCCTTTTCCAGCGCCATGCCTCTTACCGTCTCCAATGCATTCATGAGAAAATGGGGATTCACTTGGGATTGGAGCACTTTGAGCTCGGTTTCCTTTTGGCGGAGCTGCAGATCCTTCTCCCGAAGCTGGGAGTAGTAAATTTCACCCATCAAGACTTGCAGCTTTTCCACCATTTTATTAAAATCGTTCGTCAGTTGTCCGATCTCATCCTTCGATTCGATGTCCGCCCGAGCCTGAAAATCTCCTTCTTTTACCCGCTTCATAAAATATTGCAAAGCCCGCACCGGGCGAACGATGCTGGTCGCAAAGCCAATGCCGATTAAATAAGCGATAACGAGCGTAACCGCTACCGTCCACCAAATCGTTTGCCGAATATACTGCGAACCGCGCGTCAGCTCGCCTTCAGGAATGGCCGTGACGAGCCTCCAGTTCAAATACGACGACCGGCTGAACGTATAGAATGGCCGATCCCCTGTTTGCGCTTGATAAGAACCGCTCTCCCGCTGCATGATATAGTCCAGTTGATCCCACTCCGCCATATGCCCGATATCGGCGTACTCCGGGGAATAAATATACCTTCCGTCAGGGTCCAGAATTGATAAATAACCCGTTCTGCCGATCGTTACACGCTCAGCAATCTCTTGGATGCGCTTGAAATTCAGTTCCATGATGAGGGTCGCAACAGGTTCGAGCGTATTGGGACTGACCAATCGCTTCACAATCGAAAGAACCGGCATATCCTCCAGTTCATAACGCTCGGAAGGCGGACGAATGATCAGCATAATATCGCTGTTGGAAGGCACGCTGTCAAACCATGGCTCCCGGACGAGCTGCAGGGCAGGGGTCACATTTTTGTTCATGCTCGTGTCCAGCACGGTTTGATTCTCCATAATCAGCATGATCCGGGAAATGTCCGAGCGGGAGTAGGCGGTATCTTTCAACAACTGCATCATCGGCTCGCGGATGCCCGAGCTTCTCACTTCATCCTCGCTCGTCATGCGAAGAAACTGCTGCATTGAGGGGTGATTTTGCATCCGGATCGAGTCGATTTCAAAATCCCTGATATAGTATTCGATGTGCAGCTTTACCTGCTCAATAATCTGTTCGTTGCTTAATCGCGCTTCCTCGCGCAGCACTTCCGACGATTTCTGATACGAAATGAGACCGACAACAAGCAGCGGAATGACGACCAGCATGGCCGAGTAAACGAGCAGCTTAACGGTCAGCGGACGATCGCGCAAAAACAAACTACGGTAAAACCAAATCCATGTCTGGCGGCCTTTTCTCCGCATATCCAGTCCCCAAGCCCCCTTCTCCACCGCTATGTAAACGCATTCAAAATAAGAAGAAAGAAAACCAGCTGCGGAAAGCAACTGGTTAACGTTTCACAAGATCTTCACGAATCGGTGTGAAGACATCCAGCAAGGCAGATGCTTCTAGAGCCGTAACGCCATGCTGCGCTCCGCTCGGAATATAAACCGTTTGGCCTTGTTCGATAACCGTCACAACACCATCTATCGTAAACTCAATTTTGCCCTTTAAGCAATAGGACATTTGTTCATGCACGTGGCTGTGCTGATACCCTACCGCCCCTGGCTCAAAGTGAACTTCCATCATCATAAGCCCGACTTCAGCTTTCAAAATGCAGCGTTTAACGCCCGGCTCAGCCGGCTCCCACACGCCAATATTCGACATCTGACTTTCCCCTCTCCAATTAAACGATCCTATTCAAAGAAAAAGGACCGCAAGCGGTCCTTCACTTCCTGATTTGATTATAACCCAAAAGAACCCAAATGAACATACTTGAAAACAAACGAACGAAAGGAAATCTCCTTATGATGAGACGGCAGCGCGATCTTTCCCTTTGTCTGCCTCGCCTGCATTTTTGTTGGCGGCTTCACGGTCCTGCTGCATTTCTTCCACGGTTTTTACTTTCAGGCGCGCTGCGCCTTCGTAATCGCGGGTCGGAATGAGGCTGCCTGCGGCCAGCCGTTGTTTGGCCTCATCAATCGCAGAGCCGTACTGCGGAAGCCACTTCTCTTGAGCAACGAGCATCTCATCCACCATCTGCCAAATTTCTTTCGGATTGCAGACGGCGCCAACGAGCGGATCCATCATAAAAGCTTGACGCAGCAGCTTATCGTCCCCGCGCACCGCCGCTTCAACAGCAAGGCGCTGCACCGAAATGCTGACATTGCACACGGCGGCAGGTCCGAGCGGCAGGTCCCCGACAACCGGCATCGAAATGCCGTTGGCATCCACATAGCCCGGCGCTTCAATGACTGCATCATGCGGCAGATTCGAAATGACGCCGTTATTCACCACGTTGAAGTGCCCGCGATACACACGGCCCGTTTCAAGCCCCTCGATGATATAAGAGCCGTGCTCCTCGCTGCGTTTTTCAGCCGAGTAAACCATAGCCTTCTCCTTCATCCAATTCGGGAAATCCGTTTCGAACCAGTTCCGCCCTTCCGTGCAAACGCGCAGATAGCCGCCGGTCTCGCCGTTTATCCAGCTTCCCATGTCAATCCAGTCTTGAATTTCGCCGGCCCGCTTCCGGTACCAAGGCACATACTCGCTCAGATGCCCGTTCGATTCCGTGCTGTAATAGCCGAACCGGCGCAGCATATCGATGCGCACTTTTTCCGTGCGGGCAAATTCCGGATGGTTCTCGAACGCCTCCAGCAAACCTTGCGTCAGATCCCTGCCTTGATGGCGTGCTTGCACATACCAAGTTTGGTGATTGATCCCTGCACAAATAATGTCGACTTCTTCCTTCTTGAGGCCATACACTTCGGCAATTTGACGATGCCCGTGCTGCACGCCGTGACATAGCCCGATCGTCCGCACCCCGCCGTATTTGTTGCAAGCCCAAGTCAGCATCGCCATCGGATTCGCGTAATTTAAGAGCAGCACATCAGGCGAAGCCACATCGCGGATGTCGGCGCAAATGCGAAGCATTTCCGATATTCCGCGCTGACCGTACATTATGCCTCCGGCACATAAGGTGTCCCCGACACACTGATCGACGCCATATTTGAGCGGAATATCCACATCGGTGGCAAAAGCTTCCAGACCGCCTACACGAATCGTGCATAGTACATACTTCGCGTCTTTCAAAGCTTCTCGGCGATCTGTACTCGCTTGAATTTGTATGTTCAGGCCATTTTCCAAAATGTCCCTTTGGCACAGCTCCGTGACCATGTCCAAATTATGCTGATGAATGTCTGTAAAAGCGACCTGAATATCGCGAAACTCAGGAACCGACAATAAATCCCGCAGTAGTCCGCGTGTAAATCCAATACTTCCTGCTCCAATAAAAGCCACTTTAAATGACATGTTTACCGCCTTCTTTCTCCTATGCTCTACCTTTCACATTATATCAAGCACAGAAGAGAAAACGTTACCAAATTTCTAACTTTATCGCAGCGATTTTGTCAAAAATTCTAACTTCTTTCCGGATAATTCCACCGCTCCGCATGCATCGTTTTACGGAAATCCGTCGGAGTCAGACCCGTATAATCCTTGAAAAGCATATGAAAATACTGCCGGCTTCCAACCCCGATATAATCGCAAATTCCGGAAATGGGCACATCCGTTTCAAGCAGCAGCATTTTGGCTTTTTCCATTCGGATAACGGTTAAATACGCCATTAGCGTCTGGCCTGTAAGCGATTTGAAAATCCGCTGCAAATAACCCGGATGCAAATTAACAGCCGCAGCAATATCCTTCACTTGGATATCCCGGTCATAGTTCTGATGCAAATATTCTATCGAAATCTTGACATACCTTTCGCTTTGCGCCTCGCCGCTATTCACCGCTTCCCGCCATAACCGTGCGATACGAATCAACAACTGCGCAATGAGCAGCTGCACCATCAATTCGCTTCTTGCAGCCGCTTTATCCAGCTCAAGCACCAAACTTTTCATAATATGATAGACTTCGTCCCCATCCCGCAGCACCAAATAAGGAGCTTCGGATTCCAGCAGGGAGATCAGCAGGTTATCTTCGGCAGCCAGCTGCTGAATAGAGGGAAACACGCCCTTATTCGGCGCGAACCGGAACTCTACATTCAGCATTCTGCACGGATTGGCTGCGCCGACGATCAATCGATGGGGGACATTGGCATTGATGATAATGAATTCGCCTTTTTTGAGGGAAACTTTCTCGATATGCAACGTCTGGGTTTGAATTTCGACCTCGCAAAAGCCCTGAATCGTATACATAATTTCTGTAGCATCATGCCGGTGAAAGGGCATATCAAAGCCTTGCCATTGTTTAAAATAATACGCCATCACGTGCGGATGGCCGTTCGTTTCCGTCATAAGAGCCGGAAATAACGATGCGCTCTCAAGCATAGGCGGCTCCTTTCCTTCAAAAGAACATCCCGGTGTGGACGCCCTGGTTACTCCTAAAGTCATTGTAACCGCCTGTTCATGAAAAGAAAATCCTCCCCCGAGCAAGGGATTGGAGGGTTCTTTTGAAAATGGACAATCGTGCCTATTTATGAGTTGAATAAAAATACATTAATATGTATAATTATTCATTATTTCTTATATTAATTGAAAAGGATGTGCTCAAATGACAAGGGTAAAAACATCAACGGAAGAATTGCTGGCAGCGGCGAATGACGCTATTTTATTTATTGCGAACCGGCCTCAAGTCGTGATGGAGCATGGCGAAGGGATGTATATCTGGGATACGGACGGCAACAAATATTTGGATTTTATCGGCGGTTGGGCGGTTACCTCCTTAGGACACTCTCCCAAAGTCATTAGCGATGCGCTGCTGGAGCAGTCAAGCAAACTCATCCATGCAAGTCCAGGCTTCTATAACAAGCCGATGCTTGAATTCGCCCGGTTGCTAACGTCGTTGTCGGGATTGGAACGCGTCTTTTTCGGCAGTACAGGGGCTGAAGCGAATGAAAGTGCGATCAAGCTTGCTCGCAAGTATGGCGCCGTCCGCAAAGGCGGAGCTTACGAGATTATGACAACGACACGCAGCTTCCACGGCCGTTCCTTGGCAACTACCGCCGCAACCGGAAAAATCGGCTGGGATCGCATGTTCGCCCCGCAAATGCCCGGCTTCGTGAAAGTGCCGTTCAATGACATTGAAGCCGTGAAACAAGCCATGAATCCGAATACGTGCGCTATTTTATTAGAACTTACTCAAGGAGAAGGCGGTGTTTATGAAGCTAGTCCCGCCTACATCCAGGAGCTTCGTAGACTTTGTGATGAGAACGGCATTTTGCTTATGTTTGACGAGGTCCAAACGGGGCTGGGACGGACAGGAGCGATGTTCGCTTATGAGCATTACGGTGTTGTGCCGGATGTGCTCACACTTGCTAAGGGGATTGGCGGCGGCTTTCCGTTATCCGCGATGCTTGCGAAAGAGGCGTACAACCTTTTTGAAGCAGGAGATCAAGGGGGAACCTATACCGGCAACCCGCTTGCCATGGCAGTCGGCCTTGCTGTCGTAGGCGAAGTTTTGCAGCGCAAGCTTCCACAGCAAGCCGCTGAGCGAGGCCAGTATTTGCTGAACAAGCTGCATGACGTGCAAGAGCGCTTTGGAATTACGCATATCCGCGGCAGAGGGCTGCTGCTTGCCTTCGATCTTCCGAAGCCGCGCGGAGCGGAGCTTGCAGCCGCTTGCCTTCAGGCAGGCTTGCTTATTAACTCCCCGGGTCCGAGCACGATCCGCTTGATGCCGGCTTTGATTGTTACGGAAGCTGAGATCGATGAAATGATGAGCAAGCTGTGCATGGTGATGGATCAGCTCTTTCGGAGCTGATCCGCAAATTTCGTGACCGACGTTATGCCCGCTGGAACAAAACCGGAAAATAAGCGTTCGCAAAAGGCTGACCCTGCTGCGGGCGCGGTCCCAACAGCCGGATATTGTCATGCCGCTGAATACCTGCCCGATAGGCTGTGCCGCCGGGCATCAGATGGGCAACGACCGACATCCGCGGCTCGTGCGTCGTATTCGCGCCGGACCCGTGGAACGTAAGTCCGTGGTGGAAGCTGGCTTGCCCTGCCTTTAAGATGCAGGGCTCCTCCACCCACTCGCGTCCGTCCGCATACTTGTTCTTCAGCTCTTCCATATTTGTATTAAAGAACGAATCGCTATCCGGGATCAATCCCCACTTATGCGAACCAACGATCGTCATCATACCGCCATTGCTCAGATCCGTGTCCTGCAGCGCAATCCATACGGTCACCATGTTCGCATTGCTGGAGCACTGCCAATACCCGTAATCTTGATGCCAGCCTACATTGCCTGACGACGTCATTTTGTCGCCGATTCCCGGCTTATAGATGACTTGGTCGTGCCACAGGCGAATTTCATCCGTCTGCAGCAAATCGGCTGCGAGCTCGCCAATCAACGGATCCGTGACCGTACGGCGAATCTCGTCATTAATCCACCAGCCGTTGTCCAGCTTGCGCAGGGCGTCGGGATTCGGGCTCGGCCGGTAATGGTTCATCGGAAGTCCGTCCCCGTCATAATCGCCGGCCCATACTCTTTCATGCGCTTCGCGCAGCCGCTGAATTTGGCCATCGTCCAGAAGCTTTGGCGAAATCCAATAGCCGTCCCGCTCGAACACCTCTTTATCCTGAGCTGTAATCTTGTAAGTTCTTTCTGCTTGTGTAGTCATTGAACATGCCTCCTTCTTCGTCTTGCTTTCATCATACGGATTTCTCCGTGCATTGACGTTCACGGATCTGCTGAGTAGTATGAGAAACATAGAAGATGATTGAGAACATGATTGAAGATAATTAAAAACATGAAAAGAAGAGAATTAAACACATGCATGGACAAAGGAGATTTTATCTGTGACTGCCAAACAAAGTCCCCGGTGGACCTATGACGCTGCTATTCAAGGAGCGATTCCGGATGTTCCGGAACTGATCCTTTTCGGCTTCGACGAGATCAGGTCGGCGCTGCCCCTCTCCTATCACAAGCATGACGGGTATGAGTTTGTTTTAGTCGAACGCGGCAAAGCAAGCTGGGAGCTGCACGGTCAAGCCTATGAAACCAAAGCTGGCGATGTCTTTCATACGTGCCCGGGCGAGCTGCATCGCGGCGGGTTCAACGTGATAGAACCAAGCCGGTTCTGGTGGTTCATCGTGACGCCTCCCCATGCGGGGGATTGGCTCCGGCTTCCCGCCAACGAAAGCGCATGCTTCCACAGCGCCATGCAGGCGCTCCCGCGAGTTAGGCATCTCGGCCTGCAAGCCGTTCAAGGCTTCCGCAAGCTGGGCGACGCCATCAACAGCAGCAACCCTTTGCGTTCCTCCTCCATACGGGAAGCTGTGCTGGGACTGCTGCTCGCCATCGTGCAGCCGAATGAAAGAATGATTTCGCTCGCGGACGATCTCGCAGATCAATTCAACCTGCTTCTTCACCGCATCGAGGATGAGCCTGAGTGGCGGCCTGACATTGAAGAATTGGCCGGCTTTGTCCGGGTCAGTCCGTCCCACTTTTTTCGAACATTTCAGTCGCATACGGGACTGCCTCCGATGGTCTATATCGAGCGAATGCGCATCAGAAAAGCTTGCAGCTTGCTTTCTGAAAGCTCCGCTTCGGTGACCGTAATCGCCAACGCATTAGGGTACGCCTCTTCGCAACATTTTGCGACCGTGTTTAAACGCATTATCGGCATGACGCCTGTGCAATGGCGGGTGTATCAAAACCATGGACCGTAGGTCCCATCGTTTGCGCAAAATGGCCTGGTTTCGCAGAAATAACGGGAGGCGCATGACCGACGGGGATGTGCGGGAGAGAATACGTGGTGAGGATGAGCGGTGGGGATGCGTGGTGGAGATGCGTGGTGGGGGGCTATCGCCCTCGGTAGTCTAGCTTGTTAAAGAGCGCGTTTTCAGTTGCTGCTGATGAAATTAGCTATGCGTGGAAATTCGACCTTCTAGCAGAGGTTGAGATACCACACTGCACCTTTGAGGAACTACATGCCGCTATTTCACCGAAAAGCGGAGCATCCCCTACTAAAGGGGAACTACAAGGCCTTATTTCTGCGTATTTGGCGGAATTTCAGCCAATTCGGCAAAATAACGGACCATAGTTCCCCCTACTTGCGCAAATACGCTATTTCCGCAGAAATAGCGCACTGTAGTTCCCTCCGGCGGGACGCACACGGCCGACCGGAATGTGCGGGAGTGGATACTCGGGGGGAGCAATCCCCCCTCGGTCGTTTAGCTTGTTAAAGAGCGCGTTATCAGCGAGATTTGACGGGGTGAGACTGTCGCTGTTGAATATCAGCGACATTTGGCGGTGTAAGACTGCCACTGTTGAATATCTGCGACATTCGACGGGGTTATTTCTTACTAGGCGCCGAGCAGCAAACAAAAAACTCCCCCCTTCATCGAACACGAAAAAAGGACGAAGCAGAAACCTGCCTCGTCCTTTTCTCTACTCCCGATCGCCCGTCGAAAAGGCGTTCTTAACATTGTCCATAATTTCCTCGACCGCTTCACTCACCATATCTGTCGGCGTTGTATCTTCTTCGTCCGGTTTAGTCGGAATTGTGTCGTTGCAGACGTGATCGAAATAATGACTTTTATCCATAAGCTAACCTCCTGTAGGCTTGTTGTTTCCTTAATCGTCTCCCTTTATTCACCCACTCGGGGCGGATCGGAGCCATCTGCCGAAAACTCTTGCTTAATCCTCATGTTTGGAGTAAATTAAACCTATATGAACCTATATCAACACAAATAAACCATATCGAGGAGCGATTATCACATGGATATCCGTTACGCATCACACCCGAATGAAGTTAAACAATTTGACACAGAGCGCCTGCAAGCCGAGTTCCAAATCAACGCTTTGTTTGCGCCGAACGAAATTAAACTGGTATATTCCCACGTTGACCGTTTTATCATCGGCGGCGTGCTTCCGACGACAAACACGCTTCAACTGCAAGCGGACAAGAAAGAAATGGCGGCTGATTACTTCTTAGAGCGTCGCGAAATCGGGATCATTAACGTTGGCGCCCGCGGCACCATTACGGTTGACGGCACGGCGTACACCATGGATTCCAAGGATTGCATTTACATCGGCCTTGGCGCGAAGGATATTACATTTGCCAGCGATAATGCAGATGAGCCTGCTAAATTCTACTTCAACTCGACGCCAGCTCACAAAACATACCCAACGGTAAAAGCGGCGATTAGCGAAGCTACTCCGGCTCACCTGGGCAGCATCAATACGTCCAATGAGCGTACAATCTACAAATACATCCACTTGGACGGCATTCAAAGCTGTCAACTCGTTATGGGGATGACGCTTCTGAAACCGGGCAATATGTGGAACACAATGCCTTCTCACACGCATAACCGCCGTTCCGAAGTTTACTTCTACTTCGATATGCCGGAAGATGCGGTTGTTTTCCACATGATGGGCGAGCCGCAACAAACGCGTCACGTCGTTATGCGCAATGAGCAAGCTATCATTTCCCCAAGCTGGTCCATCCACAGCGGCGTAGGCACAAACAACTACACATTCATTTGGGGCATGGCCGGCGAAAATCAAATGTTCGACGATATGGACGCCGTGGCTATGAAAGATTTAAAATAATCGGTAATCTCTCTTTTGGAAAGTGATGATCATCGATGAATCCTTTACGCAGGTACGAAACCATTATGGAAATACTCCTGGCACAGAAAGAAGTTACCGTTAACGAGCTTAGCGAACGACTGGATGTCACAGGCAAAACAATACGTGAAGACTTGGCCAAGCTGGAGGAAAAAGGGCTGCTCGTCCGCATTCATGGCGGCGCCATGCTCGCCCAAAGCGATCAGCTTGGCATTCTCTCGGCGAAAGAGCCGATTGTCAAACACGCCGATCAAAAATCGGAAATCGCGACGATCGCTCTGCGGTACATTCAACCGCGGGACATCATTGCCCTCGACGGCGGCAGCACAACGCTTGAAATTGCCAGGCGGCTGGACAATCAGCCGCTTACGGTTGTGACCAATGATGTATACATTATTTCCGAGCTCCTTCATAAGGAAGAAATCCGGCTTGTTGTTCCCGGCGGGTACAGAACCCGGAACATGCTTGTCGGCCCTGAGGCCGTTGCTTATGTTAATTCGCTTAACATTCAGAAATCGTTCATTTCTGCAACCGGCGTTCATCTTCAGCACGGCTTTACGATTTATACGAGCGATCACGCCGATTACAAACGGGCGTTGATCGCCTCCAGCGCAACCGTCTATGGCGTCGCCGACCATTACAAATTCGGCCAGTGCGCTTTACGCACGTTCGCTTCTTTATCTGAAGTCGCCATGATTATAACCGACAGCAACCTGCCCGCAGAAACGGCCAAGCAGTACCGTGACGCCGGCATTCAAATCGTCACTCACTAGTGAAAAGGAGTATCTTTCATGACACTTTTTAATTTAGCAGGAAAAACAGCCTTCGTAACCGGAGCTTCCGGCGGCCTGGGCCAAGCGATGGCTATCGGTCTGGCCGAAGCCGGCGCTAACGTCATTGCCGTATCCTCTTCCGAAAGCGTGCAAACGGTTGAAGCGATCCGTGCATTAGGCGGTAAAGCTGAGCTGATCGCAGCGGATTTAAGCAACGAAGACATCCTTGAGGATGTCGTTAATAAAGCTGTCGGCATTTACGGCGGCATCGATATTCTGGTGAACAACGCCGGAATCATTCGTCGCACGCCGGCTGTCGATCATGCGCGTCAAGATTGGCACGACGTCATCGACCTGAACTTAAACTCCGCTTTCTTCCTGTGCCAATTGATCGGCCGTCATATGATCGAGCGCGGCAGCGGCAAAATCGTGAACATCGCTTCCATGCTGACTTACCAAGGCGGCATCAATGTGCCGGGTTATACGGCAAGCAAGCATGCGATCGCAGGCGTTACGAAAGCTTTGGCGAACGAATGGGCAGGCAAAGGCATCCAAGTCAACGCTATCGCGCCAGGCTACATGACGACGAATAACACAGCGCCAATCCTGAAAGACGAGAAGCGCACGCAATCCATTACAGAGCGTATCCCGGCAGGACGTTGGGGCTCGCCGGAAGATTTGAAAGGACCTGTTGTGTTCTTGTCTTCGAACGCTTCCGATTACATGAACGGTCACGTACTATGCGTGGACGGCGGATGGATGGCGAGATAAATGGGTATCGGTACGCTAGCTCATGCCGTCGGCCATCTTCCACTGAACCAATTAACAGAGAAGCTAAGCGGACGAGGCATTGACTTCGTACAACTGGCTCTCAGCAAAGCCATCAGCGATATCGACACAAGCCTGGGCAAGCTTAGTCCAGGTCTCGCCAATCATATCGGCGAACAGTTCCAGCGCGCCGGTATCCGCATTGGCGTTCTTGGCTGCTATATCAATCCGATTCACCCGGATCCGCAGCAGCGGCGCTACGAAATCAACCGGTTCAAAGAGCACCTGCGGTACGCCCGAGATTTCGGAACGTCCATTGTCGCCACAGAAACGGCCGACTTGACGACATACCTGTCGCAAGATGCAGAGCGATATGAGGCTATCGGTTGGGAACTGCTCAGGGAAACGGTTGAGGAGCTGGCCGAGGAAGCGGAGCGCTGGGGCGTTCACATCGGACTTGAGCCCGTTTTCACTCACACGTTATCCAGCAAAGAAAAAATGGTACGCATCATGGAAGAAATCCCGTCAAGCTGCTTAGGGGTTGTCTTTGATCCTGTGAACCTGCTTCCTCCTGCTGCCGTTGAAGATCAAGAAGATTTCCTGGCTGGATCCTTTGCAGCTTTCGGGGACCGCATCGTTCTTGCTCATTTGAAGGATGTTGTCGTTCGTGACGGCAAGCTGGAAGCAGTACGCTCCGGACAAGGCATTTTCCAAACCCAATCGTTCCTGGACAAACTCCACCGGGCTAAACCGGGCATCGACATTTCTTTGGAACAGCTTTCGGATGAAACCATTGACAGCACCGTTCAATATGTAAGAAGTCTTATGTAATTAAAAAGCCCCGTTCACCCTTTTTGGGGGAGATCCGGGGCTTTGTTTTATTTTTTGATATCAGGACCGGTCATCACTTCATATTCATCGCCTAAATAACACTGCAAAGCCTTGAGCGCCGCGACGCCTACGGCAATGTCATCCTCGCCGGCTCCTCCGCTGATACCGACTCCCCCAATAACACAGCCATTGACGACAATCGGGAATCCTCCGACAAAAATGGCAAACTTTCCGGGCATCATGGCATGTATGCCAAACGCCTCGCCATGAATCGTCGCCGGACCTCCGGGCTGATTGAACAAATGCGTCGAGCGCCGGTGACCGCTAGCTGTAAAAGCTTTCGCCATCGCCATTTCAGGACTCGTGTTGCGAGCGCCATTCATGCGTTCCAAGGCGATGACATAGCCGCCATCGTCTACGATGCATATCGTTTCTGCCGCATTAGCCTCTATAGCGGCTTGTATGCCTGCCGCAATCATAACCCGCGCTTCTTCAAGCTCCAGCTTCAAAACCGACTTCATGCATAGTTCCCCTCCCTGCTGCTTGTCGACACATGATGACGTGATTCGTGAATCTCCTCTTTCCATTCATATGGAAATGCGCAGCGTTTATGTTCGCGAAGACAAAAAAGCCTATCCGGCTTGTCACAAGTCCGAATAGGCTTTTTTGCACTTATTTGTTAGGTTGTACCCGAACGACGCGGGCAGGCCGCTCCACCCAATTATCGCGTTTCATTGGGCGAACTTGATTAATGGGGTTGTTATAATCAATCTCCGGGTTTTTGCCTTCTTCCCTCGCCGCCGCAGCCAGCTTCTCCTTATAACCCGTTCCAGGTGCCGGCCCACCGCCGCCATTCCGTTTTCCCTTATTCCAAACTCTGTTCTTGCTCATTTCACCACTCCATTTTTGGTTTAAGTGTAATGGCAAGAGGAGAAAAACGCAAATAATTACGGAGAAATGGCAGACGATTCAGCAGGCATGCAAATTCATTACCCCTTCAGTTCAAACACTTCCGCAAGCAATCGATACGAATGTATTCTCGCCGCCACATCATGAATAGGTGACACAACCATGATCTCATCGGCCTGATAGGCCTCATTCAGCTTAAGCATTTCCGCTTTCACTTGCTCTGGCGTGCCGACGATCCGCTTATGCTGGCGATCTTGGATCAAAGCCAAATCCCCCGGTGTGTAGGGATAATTCATCGCTGTTTCAACGGATGGAAAAGACGGCAGCAATGCGCCGCGGCCAAGCGACAGGAAAAACAAATCCGTGCTTGTAGCCAGACGCTTCGCCTCCTCTTCCGTATCCGCACAAATAACCATAATCGCCGCTAGCGAATGAGCTTGTTCGTTCAAAATCGACGGCTTGAAATGCTCGCGATAAATCCGCAAAGCCTGTTCGCAATCCGCATTGCCAAAAAACTGCGCAAAGCCAAAAGCAGCCCCTTGATCCGCGGCAATCCGGGCACTGTCGTAGGAAGAACCGAGCAGCCAAATTTCCGGTGCAGTTGAAATGACCGGAGATGCGTGCAAGGCTGCAAAACGGTGATTCGCCGGAAGCGAATCATATAAATACCCCGTCAGGTCAGCAACCTGCTGCGGATATTGGTCTACGCTCGTGTATTTCCCCTCTTGCAGCGCGCGCGTCGATATCGGCATCCCGCCGGGAGCCCGTCCGAGTCCGACGTCAATCCGCCCCGGGTGCAGCGCCTCCAGCAAGCGGAAATTTTCAGCTACTTTATAGGCGCTGTAATGAGGAAGCATGATGCCGCCCGATCCTAATCGTATCCGATTCGTTTTGGCGGCCAAATGTGCGATAAGCACCTCCGGGCTTGAGTGGGCGAGCGCCTGCGAGGCGTGATGCTCCGATACCCAATACCGGGTGTATCCTAATTTGTCTGCTTCTTGGGCCAGCTCCGTCGTTTCAGCCAGCGCATGTGCCGCTGTGCGGCCTTCCCCTATTTGTGATTGGTCCAAAATACCCAATTTCAACATCGTTGATCACCTCTGCACTAACTGTAACACAAACAAGCACAGAATAGCAAAAAAAACAGCCAAGCTGCGAGCTCTTGACTGTTTGCAACAATTCTTTTATTGCGCTACCCGGGAACGCTTTAGCGTATAGGAAGACGGCAATCTGTAAATACGTTGACGCCGCTCTTCATTTTGCAAAAACACGGATAGCGTTGTGAATGCTTCCTGCGCATCCGCTCCTTCAACCAGCAGCCGAATCGTTTCGTGCGCGTCAAGCGAAAGGCTTAATGTCACGACGCCCAACAGTCCTTTGGCATTCAGCATCTCCCCCTTGGAGCCTACATAAATTTGGCTCGAATAGCGGCTGGCCATCGCGACGAAATTCAAAACCTGCTCGATCGTCCAAGGGCGATACATTTCAAATGACCACTCAATTTTCAAGATGTTCTCCTCCTTGTTGTGTCTTTTAAAAAATCGGAATCCGGTACTTGTCTCCTTCTTCGGAGTAAAGATGCGCTTCAGAGCTGAACAGATCGATTTGCAGCGGCGGATTTTGAATCGCGTTTAACGTAATTTTGTTGTGCTTTAACGCAGTCAGCAAGGACGGGATCAGCTTATGATCCGTTCCCACCAAGTTCACGACGACAGGGACGTCATTATACGAAATGTTTGTACGATTCATTACAGCAAAACCTCCGTTTCATAAAATAAAAAAGCATGGACTCAGCATCCACGCTTCCGGTTTTCCGGTCAGAATTAGATTTCATTAAATTCCAATAAGTTTACTATGAATTAACTTGTTGTTTGTATATTAACACTGACGCTTACGATTTGTCAACCGCCTCCAAATCGATACGATTTGTTTATTTCAGAGGCGATACGTAAGGATTAATCAATTTTGAATAATAAAAGCCAGAAATAGACAATATCTCTCAATTTGCACCTCTACCAAAAATTGGCGTTTAATGATAGTTTAAGATATACATCAAAGCGAGGGAGAGATCTCAATGAGAACCATTTATGAGAATTACCGAGGCTTTAAAATTTGCAAAGAAGAGAGCACCTATAATGCCATTTCTTCAGACCATGTGGTTTTCAGCCGCTGGCAGCTGAGTCAAGTTCTGGATACAGTCGATCAATATGTGGAAATTACCGATCACAACGCGTCAACAGATACCGAATTTGGTTTGCCTCAAAACTAAACTTAACCATAGCAAACTTGCTTCGCAGGCAAAAGAACCTAGCGGTATACTTGCCGTTAGGTTCTTTATGCAGCACAACTAGTGCCCGGTTCATCACAGCTGATCCACGTCTACCGTCATGACATTTTCAATTTTTTTAATATAATAATAAATTTCCGTTGTATACTGATCTTCAGGCACGGACAATATTAAATCCAACTGCTGGTTTCCATTGTCTAAATCTCTAAGCTTCATGTGCCGCAACTTATATTCCGTAGATTTGCTATTCCCCGTATTTTTGCGCTCAATGGTCTGGATTAATTCCGTCATTCTGTAGTTGGGTTTCACGACGATTTTGACGGCGACATCATGTCTGTTCAAATTGTTTAGTCCGGCGATTTTAATCAGATAGGGCACGGCATTGACGGCAATGATCAAGAGAACAACACCGCTGGCCGCTTCCCAGTAAAATCCGGCACCGACTGCAATTCCTATTGCCGATGCCGCCCAAATCAAAGCCGCGGAGGTTAGACCGGATATGACTTCGTTGCTTCTTCTCAAAATGACCCCGGCGCCAATAAAACCGACACCGCTCACAATCTGCGCGGCTAAGCGCATCGGGTCCATATTGGGATGATTGGCGCCGGCAAATTTATCAAACGCATGAATGGAAACAATCGTGATTAAGCAGCTGGCCATACAGATGACCATACATGGTCGCAACCCAAGCTGTTTTTGTTTAATTTGTCTGTCAATGCCGATTAGAAGTCCAAAACATAATGCTAAAAAAAGTTTCAAGATCAATGCTATGGTCATCTGTATCACCTCTTAATCATTTCTTTTAGAGCCACTCGTTAAATTTGCGAATATACCATTTCTTGATGGCCTGCGTAAGGAAGCAGTAGCTCAGCAATATCGCTGCGAGCCAAGGGAAGTAGGAAAGCGGCAACGGTTGTAAGCCAACGCTGGAACCGAACGCGGAGAATGGAATGAATATGCCTGCAAGGATAATCAAGCTTGTTAATAACAGAACTGGCATGCTGGCTCTGCTTTGAATAAATGGGATTTTTTCAGTGCGAATCATATGAACGATTAACGTTTGGGATAATAAACCTTCAATAAACCATCCGGATTGAAACAAAGACTGACTTTCAACTGTATTGGCAGCAAAAACAAAATACATAAGGAAGTACGTGGCATAATCGAAAATGGAACTTATAGGACCGATAAAGAGCATAAATCTTCCCACAGATTTTGCATCCCATTTTCTTGGCTTCTTTAAAAATTCGTTATCCATTCGATCCCAAGGAATCGACAACTGTGAGATATCATAGAACAAGTTTTGAATAAGCAAATGAATAGGCAGCATCGGGAGAAAGGGCAGAAACGCGCTGGAACCCATGACACTAAAGACATTGCCGAAGTTCGAACTGGCTGTCATTTTAATGTACTTAATAATATTGCCGAACGTTAAACGCCCCTCGATAACACCCGCTTCCAAAACCATCAAGCTTTTCTCAAGCAAAATAATGTCCGCAGACTCTTTGGCGATATCGACAGCGGTATCTACTGAAATGCCTACATCTGCATCGCGTAAAGCTGCTGCGTCATTGATCCCGTCTCCCATAAACCCAACCGTATGACCCTTGGACTGCAGCGCCTTAACGATTCTGGATTTTTGTAACGGATTTAATTTAGCGAAAACCGCTGTTTTCTCAGCTAGATCGGCAAGCTGTTCATCGTTCAAACGGTCGATTTCGCTTCCTAACACAATTTTACTTACATGAAGGCCGACATCTTTGCACACTTTGCGAGTAACGGCTGCGTTATCGCCAGTCAATACTTTGACCTCTACGCCGTTTTGTTTTAATGCCTGAATAGCTGTCTTCGCTGTTTCTTTCGGCGGATCTATGAACCCGACATAGCCAACAAGCGTAAGATTCGTCTCATCTTGTTTTCCGTAAGGATCATTTTTGGGGTTAAGCGTTTTGACGGCAACGGCAATTACACGGAGTCCGTCATTGTTCAATTCATGCACAAGCTGCTGAGCCCTTAGCGTCATTTGAGGCGTAAGCTCCAGGCGCTCACCGTCATCTAACACATGGGAACAAACACTGAGAATTTCCTCCATAGCTCCTTTGCAAATGAGCACATGGCCATTGCCGCTTTTCTCCAGTACGACAGACATTCGGCGGCGGTTAAAATCAAATGGGATTTCATCTATTTTGCTATAATTTTTTTCAGCTCCTAGAACATCTGTCAGTTCTACATGTTCCAATACCGCAACATCCAATAAATTTTTAAGTCCAGTCTGATGAAAGCTGTTCAAATAAGCGTATTCGAGCACTTTCAAATTTTCATTGCCATGAATGTCCATATATTTTTCGAGAATGATTTTATCCTGCGTGAGCGTCCCCGTTTTATCCGTGCAAAGAATATTCATCGCCCCAAAATTTTGGATCGCATTTAACCGTTTAACGACTACTTTGTTTTGCGACATGACGGAGGCGCCTTTGGCTAAGTTTGTAGTAACGATAACAGGAAGCATTTCAGGTGTCAGACCAACGGCAATGGACATGCCGAACAGTAATGCATCCCACCAGTCCCCTTTGGTGAAGCCGTTAATAAAGAAGATAATCGGAACCATAATCAGCATAAATCGGATAAGGAGAAAGGAGACGCTGTTGACACCTTTATCAAAACTTGTCAGAGGACGCGTGCCGGTCAATATTTTGGCCATCGACCCAAAGTAAGTTGAAGCTCCTGTAGATATCACAACAGCCATAGCCGTGCCGCTAACGACATTCGTACCCATATAGCACATGTTGTCAAGCTCAAGTGCATTGGCGTGCCTGGGCAGCTTTGTTTTATGAAGCTTGGTCAAGCTCGTATCCTGCTTTTCCATAGGAAGAGCCTCTCCTGTAAGGGAGGATTCGCTGACAAAAAGATCCTTGGAGGTTAGCAGCCTGACGTCCGCTGGAATTAAGTCGCCTGCAGACAGATGGACGATATCCCCTGGAACAAGTTGATCCATATCAATCTCCTGCTTCGATCCGTTACGAGTCACTGTGGCGGTTGTTCTTACCATTGCCTTTAGCTTCTCAACGGCCCGCATGGAACGGAATTCCTGGGTAAATGTTATGAGTACACTAATCGCAATCATTAAGCTAAGTACGAGTTGACCTACCGTATCATCCGTAAAAATTGCAAAAATGTCTAATGCCAAAAGAATAAGAATGAACGGATTCTTAAAGCATAACAACAGCTGCACGTACCATACTGGCGGCTTTTCATGAGCGATTTGATTTTTCCCGTATTTGTTCAGCTTTTCTTTAACCTCTGAATCTTTTAAGCCCTCATAGGAAGCTGCCAATTCCTCCATTAAATCCTCTTTGTCGCAAATGGACATCTTAATAAGACGATTTGTTATTTCTTGATTCGTTTGGTCATTCCGTTTGTTGTTTTTCATTGGTTATTCCTCCACCGTCGTATTTGGACACAAAAAAGCTCTCCCAGGAGGAGAGCCGTTGGCTTTGGAACCCGTTCTATTTCATTCAATCCGTACATGGACACACTTAAATAAACTTACCCTTATGTAAATAATGGATAAATTTGTAAATTTTAAGGTTATGGGGGATCGAAGCAAACGAGTTCCTGCTCTTCACAGGATAATTCCGTACATATGTTATTCTTCGCCTACTCGGACTACTGTCCATGTGAATCCCCCCTTTTTCAAATGAAAATCCCTCTAGGTTCACCTAGAGGGATCATAAATAAGCGCGCAAAAAAGACACTTAACCGTTCCCCCTAGTCGAGCTTTAGCACTATACAACGTAAAGAGATCCGATATCTCTTAGCCACCTTATGAAAAGCCTTAATCCGGCAGTTCCTGTTCTACCCATTGGCATCTTTCGATGTTTCCGGGCAGTGGCCTATGTTTGTATAGGAGCCTCACCTAACGAGGTCATATGTTTTACATGAGAATACTACACTCATATTCAGGAATGTGTCAACAACTTTTTTTCTACGAACAAAAATTTTCTTCATCCTGAGATCGTCTCAACGGCTGGGGGGCTGCTTCCATTCATGCTCATCGAGAATCGCCGGGATCTCAATCCAGGCACGTACGCCTTGATCTTCCCGATGGCTGTAATGCAAGCCGTAACTGCCCCCGAAGTGGAGCTGAATCCGCTTTTGAACGTTGATAATTCCGAAGCCCCGATTGCTTTCTTTCCCTTGCAGAATCGCATTCAACATGTCGATATCGGCCTGCCTGTAACCGTTGTCCTCGACACTGATGATGACAAGACCATCGCGGCTTCGCACCTTAATCCATAACTCTCCGTCTTGGCTCATATGCTTAATGCCGTGCAGAATCGCATTCTCAATAATGGGCTGCAGTATGACCTTCGGCACGAGAAACTTTTTCGCATCCTCTTCAATGTCCCAATGCACCTGAAAAGCGTACTCGTACCGGAACAATTGCAACCGTACATACGCCTCCGCATGATTGATTTCCTCCATCACCGGAATCAACAGCTTTCCTTTGCTTAGCCCGATCCGCATAATGAGCGACAAATCCTTAATCATTTCAGCCGACTCCGCCGCCCCTTCCATAAACGTATGCCAGTAGACAGACTCCAGCGTATTATAAAGGAGATGCGGATTAATTTGCGTATGGAGAATCGACAATTCAATTTCCTTATGCTTTAATTCCAGCTCATATTGATCATAAATCGTTTGATTTAAACGGTCGGTCATCCGGATAAAATGATTGCTCAGCAGCACGATCTCGTTTTTGCTCTCCGAATGCATGGAGATCGCCAGCGGCCTGCCGGGATGATAGGAGTTCGTAATGCGCGCCAGCCGCGAAATCGGCTTCAGAATCGATTGAATAAAATACATGCTCGCCAAAATTAAAATAAAGAAATAAATAAACATGATCCAATCCACCAGACGCTGCACAGAGATGTGATCGATGATAATCGATTGCACGGGAACCCGCATCAGCAGCTTCGTGTTCGTAACTTCGCTGGTATGAAGCACATGCATATACTCCACGCCGCCTTCTTTCAGCTTATAAACCCCCTCCACTTTATCCGCATCAACGGGCATTGTGGAGCCGATTTGGAATTTCTCCGTGTTGGTGGCGAGCACCGTATTCTCTTGATCCAGCAGCATAACTTGGGCATCCGCATACTTGTCAAACGGCGAGAAATCCTGCTGCAAAGGCGTCTCGATTCCCGACACAAGCAGGTAGCCGATGACGGTTTCACCGTTATAAATGCTGTTGAGCTGCCGCAGGTAGGCAACGGTTTGCACGCTATTCGGATTGAAGCCGAACTTATCGATAACGCGAAGCACACCTTTCCCCTTAGCTTGACTAACCGATTTATACCAGGAGAGCGCATTCAAATCCGTTGCATAAAAAATGCCGTTGTTTAAAATATCGGAATTCGGCACAAAGGAATACTGCTTATCGGTATCTGAAAAGAACATGGAATAACGAATCGCATTCGTTGAATAATTGCTTAAATATTTATCAAGCGTCTTAAAGATTTCAAACCGCTCATATTCCGACGATGAAGGGATGCTGACGAGCTGTTGAATCTCTTGGGAGATCATGATTTTCTCCGTTTTTTCCTCGAAATCGCTGCTTTCCCTGTCTAATGTTAAGTGGCTTCCCCGCACCAGCTGCAGCAGCGCATTTCCCACCTGCTCTTCTGTAATGGACTCCAGCTTCTTCGCGACGACCAAATCCAAGACCAATATGGGAATGACGACGAATAAGATAAGCAGGACGATCAGCTTTTTCATCAGATTCATATTACGCAGCATTTTACGCATACTGATTTTCCTTCCTTTCCAGCCCTTCCATTTCGTCTTAGTTTCGCGATCGCGGGGACATTCTCCTTTAGGCAAAAGAAAACGCCACCAGAAATAGCTTCTGATGGACGTTCTTCGCTACCCTTTCACACTGGAAACCGAGATGCCGCGAATAATAAATTTTTGAAAAATGAGGAAAAACACCACCGGCGGCAGCATCGCCATCGTCAATACGGCAAAACGGACGCTCCACGGAATGACCGATGTCGGGTACACCACATACAAATAGATGCCTGTTGCGAGCGGGTACATCCCTCTTTCCGTCATCACAAGACTAGGCCAATAGAAATCGTTCCACGTCGCCGAAAAAGACAGCATCAACAGCGTACCGATGATCGGAGTGGAAAGCGGAACCGCTATTTGGATAAAGGAGCTGAACTCGCTTGCCCCGTCCATCCTTGCGGCTTCCAATATTTCTTTGTGAATGCCATCGAAGAAGTTTTTGAGCAGCAGCATGAAGTAAGCGTTCGCCGCAGCCGGCAGCCAGAAGGCCCAATACGTATTCAGCATGCCCAAGCTTTTCAGGTTGAGCAGGTTCGGGACGATGTACGTAGCCGGCGGAATGAGCAGCGTAGAAAAGAAAAACAGCGTCACCCAGCGTTTGAACGGCACTCTTAAATGCGACAGCGCGTAAGCCGCCAATCCGATCAGCAGCAGCGAAACGACCACGTTGCCGATATAGATGAACACGGTATTTTTAAGAAAGGTCAACAAAGGCAGGTCGAATCCGGTAAAAGCATCCTTATAGTTTCTCCAGATCCAGTTTTCCGGGAAAAAGGTCGGAGGAAAAGCAAAAAATTCCTCGCGTGTTTTCAGCGACCCAAAGAACGTATCGAAAAAAGGATACAGCATCGTCGCTCCCAGCAAGAGCATCAACAGCACCATGGTGGTGTAGCCCGTGCGCACGGTGCCTTTTTTCATATCATATCTGGAAATAATGCCGCGTTCTTCTTGCTTCATGCCTTCTCACCTCTACGCTGCAGCAGATTATATAACACGGACAACAAGATTAAGACGAAAAACATCAAGCTGCCCATGGCACTCGCTTTGCCAAAGTCAAGATCGCGGAATGCCGTGTGATTGAGCCACAGCAGGTACGTTAGCGTCGCATTGTTCGGCCCGCCGTCCGTCATGGACAATTGCGCCTGGAAGCCTTGTGACGTAGTGATTACCTGCAGAAGAAGCAGGAGCAGCATCAAGGTTCGGATACTCGGCAGCGTGATGTAGCGGATTCGCTGCCATACGCTGGCTCCGTCAATCTCAGCCGCTTCGTAGATGTCCCTCGGAATCCCGACGATTGCCGCGATATAGATGAGCGTCGCTGCTCCGAAGCTCTGCCATGTTTCCAGCAAGACGATGGAACCCATGGCCAGTTTCGGGCTGAAAAATTCCAGTTTGGGTAGACCCAGCGTTTGTAAAAAGGAATTGATCGGACCTACGGCATCGTAGAACCACTGCCACATCCCGTACAGAACGATAGCGGGAATCGCACTTGGCAGGTATCCGATAATGCGCGCTCCCCCCTGAAACCATTTCAATTCCGAGACAGCGATGGCAACGAGCGGCGGAACCCAGAAGCCAAGCACGATACCGAGGCCCATATAATACAACGTATTTTTGACAGATATAAGGAGCAGCTCATCATGAAAAATACTCACATAGTTGGCCAAGCCAATAAAATGGTTGCCATCCACGAAATCAATATTGTAAAAGCTGTAGAAAATGCCTTTGATAATCGGCACCCACAAGAAAATAATAAAGAACACAATCTCCGGGACGATAAATATAGTCCCCCATAGATACCAGTTGATTTTCTTCTTTACGGAGCTTGCCGCTGCCACAGGCTGTACATGTAATTCTGCATCCATCTCCAACACTCCTTATGAAATCGGACCTAAACCGCGAGGCGGCTTAGATCCGATCGATCCGGTCACTATTCGACTTTCACTTTATCAAACACTTCCGTTTGCACTTTGTTCGACGCATCGCTTAAAGCCTTTTTCAAATCTACATCTTTGGTTGTGAACACTTTTTGGATCACGTTGGCCATCTCTGTGTAGTATTTTTGCGCTTCATACTGCGCTTCCGGCTTGCCGTCCCACAGGCTGAGAAGCTGCGGATCGTATTTGAAAACGTTGTCGTATTTAGCTAACAGATCGGTGTACTTTTTACCGAAATCGGAGGAATCTTTCCAGTAGTTGATCGGCTGCGGGATGTAGACACGGTTTTTCGTTTTACGGTCTTCGATCTCTTTTTTCGTGGAGTTTAAGAAATCGTCCGTGAAATACTCATCTGTGATCCATTTGAAAGCAACAGCCTGCTGATCCTTGTCGCTCTTCGGATTGATTACGCGGTAGTTGCCTCCGAGAACCCCCGTATGCTTGCCGCCTTTGGTCAAAGCGGGCATTGGATAGACGACCATATCCTCTTTGGAAATACCGCCTTCGTTAATCGCCGTATCTGCCGCATTGCCGCTTCCGCACATAACCATCGCGCCGCGTCCTTGTGAGAAGGCGCTTAATGCGTCGCCATAGCCGAGCGCCCAGTTTTGCGGAATCAAGTTCTCGTCTTTCAGCTTTTTATAAAATTCAAGCGCTTTCAAGCCCGCGTCCGAATTGAAAATGCCGACGACTTTACCGCCATCAAGCTTCTGCACATCCCCGCCGGCCGCATAGAGGAAATTCGTCCAGTTCCAGCCTGCTTCCGGGCCTTTTCCCATGGGGATGAAACCTGCGATGCCTTTGGCCGGATCATTGATTTTTCTTGCCGCATCGAGCAGATCGTCCCATGTCCAGTCCATTGGCGGCAGTTCTACGCCTTTATCTTTAAACAGCTTTTTGTTCAGCGTAATGGTCATTACGTATCCGTCAATCGGCACGCCGTACGTTTTTCCATTCACCACAAAAGGTTTGGAGAGAAGATCATTCATATCTTTCGCATGTTCCCACGCATTCATTGAATCGGTAATGTCCGCTACCCATTTCTTGTCAACGAGTACTTTGCCTTCGGTTGCATACGTCGTATACTCGGTTGGAGCGCTGTTGGAAGCCATTTTGATGCCGATTTCCAGCGGATTGTACTGCCAGTCATCCTTCTTGAATTCAACGTTCGGGTTTTTCGCTTTAAAGCGGGCGATCCGTTGATCCAGCTGATCGTTCTTTTCCTTCTGGTCCGGCTTGAAGCCTTGGGCGGTAATGGTCACCTTTTTGGCGGCAGGCGCTGCGGTTTGCGCATTGACTGCCGTGCTAGCGGCTGGGCTAGTGCTTGGCGTGCTCGTTGTAGCGGTTTGCGTGCCGCATCCTGCCAATAGGACCGTCAGCGCGATTGCACTGATTGCGGATGTCTTTTTACCTCTCATCTTTGGTTCCCCTTTCAAAATCATGTAATCTTTCATGTGCTGCTACAATTTCGATTATAAGGGGTGCCCTTGCGTCCTTGCGATGTGCCTTGTTACGCTTATCATGTCGCATATTACGGTCCCGTCTGTTTGATCTCGGAAATATTCACCCCGAAATGCTTCTTAAATATTTTGCTAAAATGCTCCGGCGATTCGTACCCGATCTCCTCCGAAATCTCGTAACGGCGTTTGTCGGTCGTGAGGATGAGCTGTTTCCCTTTCTCCATACGAAGCTGGGTCACATAATCCCAAATGCCCAGGCCCATCACTCTTTTAAACAAATAACTCAAATAATTCGGGCTCAAATGCACACTATCTGCGATGTCCTGCAGCTTCAGCCCTTTATCGCAAAAGTGGCCTTCAATATACGTTTTCGTATCAAAAACAATGCGATTGTTCGCCTCATCCACCTGTGTGCTCGTTAAACTCTGCTCATTCGTCGTTTTGCCGATGTCCTCGATGTAGAACATGTAGTGGTCTTTCCGCGTCTCGCCCCAAGTTAAGCTCTCCATCGCTTCTTTGTAAATGACAGGCCACTGGGTGATGCCTTCCCGGATGCGGCTGATGCCGATTTGGCATTTCACATTAACGTATTTCTGCAAATTCGCGTGCGTCATTTGGGCTACCATCAGCATTTGATTAATACGGAGCGTGCCTCGTTTCTCTTCCTCGGGAACTTGCATCAGCAAGGAGAAGGTCGAGTTGTGGGTGTTGAAGACAAGATGACTCCACTGGCTCGCGGTTTCCTCGATAATATTCAAAGCGGCGTATTTCAAAAGGCTGCGGTCCTTCATCGTGGATATCTGCTCATCGCGGATGCCGCCACGGTCTAGAAACAACTTGATCACGAGCATGCTGTAATGCGGGCCGGACAAGCGGTTACCGATCTTCTCAAGGATGCCTTGCACTTCGGATTCATGGACGGTTCCCGTGACGATCTCACTTAAATAATAGTTCATCTCCAGCGACGTAATGTCCGCCAGCGTTCGATTGCCTTCCCAATTGGAAAAATGCTGCTGCCGTTCTTCCTTTTCCTTGAGCAGCTTCGCCGTTATCGCAATGAGATGAGGCGGAGTAATCGGCTTAACCAAGTATTCCTTGGCTCCGAAACGGATCGCTTTCTGGGCGTATTCAAACTCGCCGTGGGCGGACAAAATGACGATCGGGATGGACGGATCTTCCATGAATATGTTTTCTATCAATTCAATGCCGTTCATTTTTTCCATTTGAATATCGGTAAACACGAGATCAATTTTCTCCAAATGGATAAAATCCAGCGCTTCAAATCCGTTATATGCCATAAAAACCTCGCCGATATCCAGCTTGGACTGCTTCAATATGGTCGCAACACCTTTGCAAATCATCGGCTCGTCATCTACGACTAAAATATTAACCATGGGGCCACCTCGGCATTCTTTTCAAGCATATATTACATTCTATTGTACAACAGATGGGTTTCCTATGTGTATTATTACGAATTTCGTGTCGGATATATGGGAGGGAGACCTTGCTAAACCCAAATAAAAACCCGCCCCCATCACGTATCGATGAGAACGGGTTTATCGCAGGATGCATTATTTCATTTGCTGCAATAAATTGACGCGGTAAGCTTCGCTTTCCAAGCCTTGAATTTCCTTGTACTCTTCCTCGGTCAGCCTTCTCGGCGTACCGACCGATTTGGCGATGAGGTAAATCTTTGCGCTTTCTTCCATCACTTCGGTGCGGTAGTAGGCTTCGCGCAAATTTTTGCCGGTCGTGACGAGTCCATGATTTTTGAGCAAAATCGAGCTGTAACGATCCGCTTTTTCCGCTACAAGATTAGCGAGCTTATCGGTCGTCGGCACGACATACGGCACGAAAGCCACATCGCCGACAAGCGCAGCTTGATCCGGGAACAGCATAGGCAGCTCGTCGTCAACAAGCGTCAATGCAATGCAATAAGCCGGATGCGTATGCACGATCGCCGTCATGTTCGGGTTCACGCGATAGCAGAATAAGTGCATGAGCACTTCAGACGACGGACGAAACGTTTTATCCAAAATGGTTCCCGAAGGGATATCAACCGGCACCCACTGCTCCGGCTCAATGTCTTCCAGGGCAAATCCGCTCGGCGAAAGATACATCGTATCCTCGAATCTTGCGCTGATATTGCCGCCCGGCCCTACGACGAGGCCTTTGGCTACACTTTTACGGGCATACTTCGTTAATTCTTCTCTTATATGTTGCTCAGACATCGCGTCTTCAGCTCCTTACAATTCTCTTGGCAATGACTTGCAAATAGGTTTGGTAAGCCTCCTGCCACTCGGCCCCGTCCTTAGACTCATAGCGATCCGGAGGAAAAGAATCCCGGACGGCCTGGCGAATCTGATCCAGCGACTGAACCTCGCCATGCGCTTTAACCTGCATCATGATATTGCCGATGGCCGTCGCTTCGACAGGACCGGCGATGACCGGACGTCCGGTCGCATTCGCGGTTAGCTGACAGAGCAGCTGATTTTGAATGCCGCCGCCTACCATATGAATCGTTTGAAGCTTCCTGCCGAGCAGCTCTTCGATTTCATCCAGCGTTTGCTTGAATTTCATCGCCAAACTGTCCACTACGCAGCGGATGAGCTCCGCTTTTGTTTGGGGCACGGCTTGCCCCGTTTGGACGCAATAGCGCCGAATGCGCTCAGGCATATTGCCCGGAGCCAGGAAGACCGGGTCCTGCGCATCCACGTAGCTTTGCAGCCCGGGCTCCGCCTTCGCCATCTCCTGCATTTGAGCGTAGCTGAGGGATTCTCCCTCCAGCTCCCACTGTCTTTTGCATTCTTGGAGCAGCCAAAGGCCCATAATATTTTTTAGCATGCGAATTTTGTGCTCGGCTCCGCCTTCATTCGTAAAGCCGTAGCGAAGGCTTTCTTCGGTAAGGATCGGCTGATCGATTTCAACGCCCATTAGCGACCAAGTGCCGCAGGAAATGAACGCGTAATCTTTCTCCAAAGAAGGAATAGACACAACCGCCGAAGCCGTGTCATGCGAAGCTGTCGCGATGACAGACATACCGCCGATTTGCAGCTCCTCTGCAATGTCTTTGCGCAGATTGCCTTCCATCGTTCCCGGCATCACAATGTCGGTGAACAAACCGGCCGGAATACCAAGCTTGTGCAGCAAGCCCTTATCCCAGTCCCTTGCCGCCGAATCGAGCAGCCCGGTTGTGCTCGCGATCGTGTACTCCGTAGAGCGAATGCCGGATAAATAGAAGCGGAATAAGTCCGGCATCAAGAGCAGACGAACATCCTCCGGCAGCGTTAATCCCTGCTCGCTGCGCTCGGCATACAGCTGAAAAATCGTATTAAAAGATAAGGGCTGAATCCCCGACCTGCTGTATAATTCTTGCGGAGTGGTCTGCTGCAGCATGGCCTCCATGGCCTGTGCATTGCGGGCTTCCCTGTAATGATACGGATTGCCGAGCAGCCTCCCTTTGCCGTCCACAAAGCCGTAATCCACACCCCACGTATCGACGGCAATCGATGCCGGACTTCCGGATGCCTGCTGCTTAAAGGCATGGATTCCTTTTTTCAGCTCATGAAAAAGCCTTAGAAAATCCCAAAACAATCTACCGTTAAGCTCAACGGGATCATTGGCGAAACGGTGAATTTCTTCTACCGAAAGCTTGGAGCCGTTCCATCGTCCGAGTATCGTTCTGCCGCTGCTAGCGCCGAAATCGACGGCCAACATATTCAAAGAGTTCGCTCCCACAGGTGCCACCTCAATTCCTGTTACTTGTATAAAGGACCGAAGGAGCTGCAAGCTCTGAAATCCGCGCCTTCAGGATCGGACGTTCCGAAATTGCTCCAGACACGCGGGCGGAAGATATGCTCTTTGGCCACGTTATGCATGGAAACCGGAATTCGTAGGACCGCCGCCAACGTGATCAAATCCGCTCCGATGTGGCCATAGCTGATCGAACCGTGGTTCGAGCCCCAGTTATCCATTACCGCATACACATCCGTAAATGAACCTTCCCCTGTCAAAATAGGAGCAAACCATGTCGTCGGCCACGTCGAATCCGTGCGATCATCCAATGTTTTATGAACGTCTTCAGGCAGATCCACCGAGTAGCCTTCCGCCAATTGCAGCACTGGTCCTAAGCCCTTCACAAGGTTGATCCGTGACATCGTGACAGGCATGCCGCCTTTGGTCAAGAAATCTGTCGAGTAGCCGCCACCGCGGAAATACTCAACGGAAGCCGGACGCCAAGAAGTCGCTTTCAGACATTTGTCCACTTCTTCGTCGGTGATTTCCCAGTATGGCTTCATAACGGGCTGGCCGTCACGCGTCTGCTCACCTGTCCCGTCGAGTGCCGCCGGGCCTGAGTTTATTAAATGGAGAATGCCGTCTTTCCCCGCACCGCTTAACGTGTGCCCGGTTACACGTTTGACCGCATCAGGACTCCAGTACGTTCTTACGTCTGCAAAAATTTGCGCGGTATTCGTGAGCAGATTGCCGAAAAGCATCGCAACCCCATTCAAGCTGTCATTTTCGGTTGCGACCAAATAAGGCGCGCGCTTGCCGTTCCAGTCAAAGGACGTATTCAAAATAGCTTCCATGAAGTCGCCGTTCGGGAAATGATCTGTCCAGTGGCGCTGTCCTTGGAAACCGGAAAGGATCGCGTTGTGACCAAGCGCTTCTTCTCCGAACTCCAGATCGGCCAGACGCGGGTTCCCTACCATCAAGTCTCTGACGATCAAGGACATTTTCACGACGGTTTCCCAATCTTGATCTTTTCTTTCGCGGGTTGTTTGGATCTGGGCGGGATTTTTATCCGGTCCTTCGGCGCAATTCTCTTTTACCCAGTTCAAGGCCAACTGATATTCTTCCGGATCGAAAATTTCCTCATCAATGCGGCGCACCAGCTCAGACATATCGACATATTCGTTGCGCATGCCCAAATAGTTCTGGAACAGCTCCTCGTTCACGATCGAACCGGCAATCCCCATGGAGACGGAGCCAATCGCCAAGTACGATTTGCCTTTCATATAAGCGGCAGCAAGACCTGCCTTCGAGAAACGGATCAGCTTCTCCTGAACGTCCTGCGGAATATCCGTCGTACCGGCGTCCTGCACATCCTTGCCGTAAATGCCGAATGCGGGAATGCCTTTTTGCGCGTGGCCCGATAAAACAGCCGCCAAATAAACCGCGCCCGGACGCTCCGTTCCGTTGAAGCCCCAAATCGCCTTCGGTGTGGATGGGTCCATATCCATCGTTTCTGTTCCGTAACACCAGCAAGGAGTAACCGTGATGGATACGCCTACACCTGATTTCGTGAATTTGCTCGCTGCCGCCGCCGCCTCGGCCACGCCGCCGATGCACGTGTCCGCAATGACACATTCGACAGGCTCGCCATTTGGATATTTCAATGTTTCGCTTAGTAGAGCGGCAACGGCTTTCGCCATGTTCATCGTCTGCTCTTCGAGCGATTCACGAACTCCTTTTCTTCTGCCGTCAATCGTGGGCCTGATCCCGATCTTTGGGAACTCTTGGTTCCATCTGTGTGTGCTGTGTGCCATTTAATAGCCTCCTCAGTTTTGGGTTATTGGGATATATGCTGCCAAATTTCGACTTATTTAGAGTTACCGATAATTCAAACTATGTGCTAATGACACCTTTTTTCAAAATCACATTGGCATACAGCGCTTTCTCGCTCGTTGCCACAATAGCATATGCTTTCTTCGCCCGTTCATAAAATGCAAAGCGTTCCACATACGCAATCTCCGGCTTCATATGCTTCTGTATCAGCTCTTCGTATGTGCCCCAGATCGGCGTTTCCACCTTATCGCCCGGGACCACCGCCATTAAAGCGACCGGTTGATCACTGTAACTATCCAGCGGGAACAAAGATAAAACCGCTTCCAACAATTCCGGTACGCCATGGCCGTCACAGCGAAGCAGACGACTTGCATGACTTGCTGCAGGAAAGTTCCCATCTGCCAAAACAATCTCATCGCCATGGCCCATCTCCATCAGCACCTTCAAAAGCTCTGGGGACAAAATGGCAGGTATCCCTTTTAGCATATTCAGATCCTCCTCTATAAATGTGTGTTACCGATAACTCAAAATTATCAACTTTAGACCTTGCTGTCAATCTTTAATTTCTATACAATAGACAAATAGCATGAGACATGGACTGAAAAAGGTGACGCTATTTGATTACAATTTATGATATCGCTGAGAAAGCCGGCGTGTCGGCCATGACCGTTTCCCGGGTTATCAATAACACAGGCCGCATCAGCGAGGCCACGCGCAAGCGTGTAAAGAAAGTCATGGAGGAGCTCCATTATATTCCGAACTCGATGGCTCGCAGCCTCGTTTTGCAAAAAACGAAAATACTGTCATTGCTCATTACAGATATTACGAACCCGTTCTACACGACGCTGGCGCGAGGCGCCGAGGACACCGCTTTACGCGCCGGGTACCGGCTGCTGTTCGCCAATAGCGACGAAGATTATGCGAAAGAGAAAGACTACGTCGATATGATCCTATCGACTCGTGTGGATGGCGTCCTCTTCGCGCCGACGGGGGATCACTCTTTGGAGAACTTGCAGCAGCTTCAAAAGCACAATATTCCTTTCGTCGTGCTTGACCGCGAAATTCCCGGCATCGAAGCGGATGTTGTGCTAGGCGACAGCAAGGAAGGCGCAAGAAAGCTGGTGGAGCACTTAATCAAGCTTGGGCACCGCCGTATTGCCATGATTAACGGCTCCCCCGATGTCTCTACGGCCCGCTTACGATACACCGGATATCGCGAAGCTCACCTGTTGAACGGTCTGGCTGTAGAGGATTCGCTGGTAGTTCACCTGAACTACCGGGACTTTCACGATGAATCGGCCTTAGATGCGCTGATCCATCATGCAGATCCGCCTACCGCCATCTTTGCCGCCAACAACATGCTCGCCGTCGGCGTGATTCAAGCCTTGAGAAAGCGCGGCTTGCAGGTTCCCGGCGATTTGTCGGTCGTCTGCTTCGACGATTTCGGCCACGCTGAAGCGATAAATCCGTTTCTGACCGTAGCTTCCCAGCCGGCCTACCAATTCGGCGCGCTGGGCATGCAGCTGCTGATCGAACGCATCGAAGGCGAGGCGATGTCCGAGAGCCGGAAAATGATCTTGCCGTCGGAGCTGCTCATCCGCTCGTCAACGCAACCACTCGCTGCATCCAAGGAGGTTACATGAACGCAAACGTTGAGCAAGCCCTTCAAACAGCCATCCAGAACTGGAACGCCATGTCGTCCTACCAAAGCGATGAGCAGGAAGCCGTCGCGGACCAATTCCAGTCCTCCTTCTACTTATTTATCGATGCTTTCCGCGAGTGGGTCTACGAACTGGAGCCAGGACCGCAAACTTTCGATGAACTGCTGGGCATCGATGCCGTACAAGATATCCTCGATGCGCTTCCGGCGCCGCTTCATCTCAACTTTGAGACGGAAGCCGAGCTGATCATGGACAATGTCCTTCGAATCGATGAGGAGAAGTATGATTAACCAAGGACAGCTGGGGTACCCCTGATATAACAAAAGGCTATCCCTAGTCATTTCTGACTTGTGGGACAGCCTTTTGTGCGGTTATGGTTCTTTGGTCGGAATAAGAGAAAAATTCCCCTCTAATTGGACTGCAGATGCTTGTCAGATCGAATTAGTGGGAAAAACTCCCTCTACTTTAACCGATTCGTAAGAATCTACGAAATCCGGTCTAATTAACGGGAGGTTCTCCTGCTAAATTCCTGCGAGGTCCTCATTCGAGCAATTTAGAGGGAGTTTCTCCCGTTATGTTACCTTGCCTTTTTCGTACATATGGGACAGGCTCTTTTGGCCGCCCCAGAAGGGCTTTCACACCTTCAAGGGCAACCCCCGCGTACGCTTACACCGTTTTATCTACAAAAGCAACATGGTTCTGCTCAGCAAACTTCTTCAATTTGCCCGCCATCGCCGCCACATCAAAACGGTTCAGCGTCCTGTTATACACCCAGCGCGGCGACTTGCCTTTCAAATGAATGACGACTTGCCCCGGAGCGTACACGATCTCGTTAATGTTATCCGCACTTAACACCAGTTCTCTGGCAAAGCCGCGCTTCGACAGGCTCGTTTTGCTCACCTTCAAATAAGGCCGGCGAATGAAATAAACGAACAAGCCTACCACCATGTAAGCGCTAGTCGTATACCAATACATCGTATCCCCGCTCGTTTTGGTCAAGGTCAACAGGAGAAAGACGGAAATCAGAACGAAAAACAACGCTAACATAATGCTTCTGCCCTTGAACACCTCAGCCCGGTCAGGGTCTGTAGAAATCGGGGCAATCCCTCTTTTCGACCTATCCTTATTTATTTTCTTTGCATTTTTACTAACCATTCGTTCCCACTTGCGAGACATTCATTTCACTCCTTGGTTTCTGCGTTCTTGGACTCCCTGTCATTTCAACAATCGATTCAATATGCCTTCATACCATTTCCACGGCAAAAAGCTTCTCGCCCACAGCCCCATCTTCACGCCGCGACCAAGCGGATACCGGAGCTTAGGCCCACGCTTGTCCACCAACCGCGCAATCGCGTCTGCGACTTCCTGCGGATCGGGCGCGGCCATGGACACTTTCCGCGAGTACGCCAGCATGCTGCCGAGCCGCCGCCAGTATGGCGAAGCTTCCGTCGTATGTATGCCCTCGAAGCCTTTGCGCCATATGTCCGTCCGGTAGGCTCCAGGCTCTACAAGAACAACGCGAACGCCGAAAGGCATCATCTCCAAGCGCAGGGATTCGCTAAAGCCCTCAATCGCGAACTTGGACGTGCTGTACGGCGCATAGCCCGGAAACGCGGACAGCCCGCTTACACTGCTCACATTGACGATACAGCCTGACTGATTGGCGCGCATGTATGGCAAAACGGCCTTTGTGGTCGCAATGACGCCAAACACATTCGTTTCCAGCTGGGATCGCCAAGCTTCCATCGGGACATCTTCCACATAACCGCCAACAGCGAAGCCGGCATTGTTAATCAGCACATCGATTCGTCCATACTTCTTCATGATATCAGAAACAGCCGTCTCAATCGATGTCTGAATCGTTACATCTAGGAACATGGTATCGATAGCTGAGCTTACGCCTGCTTTTTCAGCTTGCAGAAGCAAAGACTCGCTCCTGCTCAAATCGCGCATCGTTGCGATCACGCGATATCCTTGCCCAGCCAGCGCAATCGACGTCAATAAGCCGAATCCGCTGGATGCGCCTGTCACCAGCGCGACCCCGCGCGCAGAACTCATGTCCGACTTCCCCCTCATCCCTCAACTCACTACCCTTCATAATCCCACACAAACCCCATCATGTCGATATGCAAAAGTTATGAAATTGCTGTGTGCTCGCATGCGTCTACACTCCCGAGAAGAACGGGTTATTTCCGGGGAAATAGTGACCATAGCCCCTCCTCATCAAACCGTACGTAAGGTTTTCCCTCATACCCCTTTCCAATGTTCGTCATTCATGTGCACCATGCAGATCACAAAAGCGCTTTGAGTCCATATTGAATAACTAAGAAATTTACTTCTTGAAATAAACCTATCAACCTCGCATGTTGTCTCATCTTGGCATACCATTTCGTGAACCTCTACAGAATGTACTAGTCCATCTTGGCCAGCTTTACTTGGCTGTAGGCCGTGTAATAGAAATTCCTCCACCCCTGAATTTTTGGATTCAGCCATTCCACATGTTTAAGAAATGACTTATGCCTCATAGAGCGCATGAAATCTACGCTTCTTGTTCTCCTTGGCCGCATGACCTAGTTTCTTTTGGAGTTGTTGAACATTTTCCTTTGGTATTGTTAACCGTTCGGCATTCACTGACTCTTACCTCCTTCAAAAACATAAACAAAGCAGGGCTCCTTCCCTCCTTCGTCCAGTTGAGCGAAACTCAGCTTCCTCTCTCCCCTCTTGCGAGGCCTTTTGACGATGCGGCAGGATTCACTTCATGTTACGGCCTGGTAAGTGGCTCGCCCCGTCTCTGACAGATACTTTCGTCGATACGCTTTTACACACAGATTTCGCCAAATGCAAGTATCCTAGCTACACGGGGCTTGGCCCCTCCCGTGACCGGACTTCCACCGATTAGAAAATGCGTGCTTAGCTGGGCACGCAAAAACTCAAAAGCAGACACCCACTATGGGATGTCTGCTTCTCTCTAGTAACTTGGAAGGAAAGAATGATGTTTTCCTTTAAACTTTATTGGGTTGTACAAAATACTTCTTAATAAATAACTGTAAAGTATGCAGTAACTGGGTCAGGTGTGTTAACTATGTAATAATCCCAAGGAACGTTGCGTCTATTAGTACTATGATAGGATACATAAGAATAAGAACCTTCTTTATAAGTAACAATTGCTGTATGATCTTTAGTGCCATTATTTCCTCTATCATAGTTAATTACATCTCCAAGGTCAAGAAGAGACTGATCGTTAACTGACATCCCAGTTATTGTATTTGTGCTTCGAATTAAATTGAAAAATGAATTTGCTTGGACCCAAGGTATGGAATATAAAACTTGTCCTGCAGTTCCTGGTGAAATCCACCAATTTGGAGAATTTTCATAAGGCACAGATTGCTTACGTAATGGTATTCCTCCAGCGTTTAATGCTTGAGAAACAAAGTTAGTACAATCCTCAGTAAATGTCGTATAACTAGGATTATTACTTATTGCGTACTGCAAGGCATAATTAGCAGCTGAATTCCGATTATATGTATAAGGTGTCCATGCGCTAGACGACATTGGAGTAATTGCTTCAGGATACGTGATTGATCTTTCAATATCCTTAATATCAGATTTAGATTTAAGTTCGTTTGCCTTAAGTATCGTATTTGATGTGTCGTTTAGTGTTTTCGGTAAAGTAAATGATTCAATATTCTCATTAGCATCGAGGGTTAGTGTCACTTGATCTTTAAAAGCAGTCTCTGCTGTTGTATTTTCCCATGTAAAATATTGAGTAAGATCACCAGTGACAACAGTCTTATCATTTATTTTTTGCACATTGAGTTTAGTGAACTCAAAACGATAATCCTGTAGTTTTTTTTCATTTACTTCTTCCATGAACTTAATCATTACTAGTGCTTCATCATATTCAGATAACATTTTTTTGGGTTTTTTTTCTTTTATCTCTACCGACCTT
>NZ_JBYTBS010000027.1:0-89949 GCF_058789495.1 Paenibacillus sp. FW126-R14
TTGTTACATCACTCCGATCGTGGCTCGCAGTACGCCTGTGCAGAGTACCAAAAACGGCTAGCCAAATACAAAATGGTGGGTAGTATGAGCCGCAAGGGCAACTGCTATGATAATTCCTGCATTGAATCTTTTCATAGTACGCTGAAGAAAGAACTTGTGTATGTGACAACATTCAAAACCCGCGAGCAAGCCAAGAAGGAGCTCTACACTTATATAGAGTTCGATTACAACCGTAGCCGAATCCATTCCACATTGGGGAATAAGTCCCCTCACCGGTTCGAGCAACTCTACTATGAAAATCTTTTAGCATAAATCTATGGTAGTTCCTTAACTGCGTGTCCGTTTTATTGACAGAAGACCATTCCCCCTAAAATGTCAGCTTTTCAGCGAAATAAAGCCCTGTAGTTCCACCTAATACCGGAAAATGGCCCATCGAACTCAAATAGAGTCCTGTAGTTCCCCCGAACAAGTCCATCGTTGCGACAACAACGAAAAATAGACACAGCACCGCGCCTAGCTCTGCAAAAAAAGCCAAAGGGACTTCCCAAAAGTAGATAACCTACTAATGGGCAAGTCCCTTTTGACTTTAATCCAGCGACTGAAGCCTAGCTTCGTCCTCGCTGAGGGATTCCGCCGCTTGCTGCACAGCAGGCGCATCGGATTGATCCGTTGCCTGCGCCAACGAATTTTCCGCTTTGCCGATGGCATTCCGGGCCTCTTGCAGTGTTTGAGGCGTTGGGTGCGACATGGCGTGGCTAACGGCTTGGTGAACATTATCGACTGAATTTTGCGCGGATGATATCGGGTTCTGTGACTGTAAGCTTGAATCTTGCTTTGTCATCGCGAGTAGAAACCTCCTCAGAATTGAAATCGTTACAAGGGCTATGTTGAGGCAATTGCTCACATTTTATACCCTGTATTTCATTTCAATCCGATCTGAGCCATACCGCCTTTGGAAAACCGCAAATAAGCCATACGCCAGACTTGCCCCAATCGTGTTCAAAATCACATCATCCACGTCCATGCTCCCCACTCTGAGCAGCATTTGCAGCACTTCCAAGACAACAAGCGGACAGCCAAAAATTAACAGAAAAGCACGGTACTTTCGCGCCTTCCCAAACAAGAGCGGAAGCAGAACCCCAAAAGGCATGAAGACGACGATATTGCCAAATAAATTAATCACCCGCGTCCGTATGGGCAGAGAATCGGCGTTCCATATATACATCCCAATGGTCCTGAAAGGAACCACATTGTAATTGTAATCGAAATGATCGAAGGACAGCATACTCCGCCGCCCAAACCCCAAAAACATCCAATACAGCAAACAGCACGTGTAACCTATAAAGCACAGCCACATAAGCGGCCGGACAAGCTTCTTCCTCATAATGCCCGTCCCCTCTCCAGCCAACATAAGAACCCTCCCCTCAGCCTCAAGCTGATGAGAGGGTTCTTACGGAGCGCTATTTTTTCACGCCATCCAAAAATGTAAGAGAAGCAAAAGCTTTATTCAACCGGGCCTCGTTGGCTTCCGTACGAACCGCTTCGTCTATGCGCAGCGTTACGGTATAGGAAATCTGATTTTGATTGAAGATGTAGGTTGTTTCCGTATAAGGAATTTTGGCGCTTGTATAGTGAACTTCATATTTTTTGGCTTTCACGCCGCCAAATACAGTGGTCTCCTCAGCGGTAAAGGCATATTCCTTATCGTTATCATGACTCTTCTTATGCGCGGCGTCTTCGTCTTTTACCGCATCTTCATAAGATGCTTTGGTGTCCGCCCCGATCGTCAAGTAACCGCCTGTGAAGAGGAAGGACTTATTCACTTGATCTTTGTTGTTGTACGACTTGCTGCTTGTCCACATCTCCGGAATTTGCAGCGAATATTTATATTTCTCATTTTTATAAGTAACGGTACGATTCGGATCCATCAGCTCGTTCAAATCTTGAATGAACCCAAGCTCCTGATCCATGCTGGCTTTATCCACTTCGACCGTGGAGGTTAAGGTATGCAGAAGATCGTTCAGCTCAGTTCCTTCGTCATCCTGCGGATAGCTGACTTCGAGCTCGTACTTATATTTATCCTTGATGAACAAAAGGGAATACCCTGCGTTCCACTTGTTGCCCAGCGATTGCGCATAAGCTACCTTCAGAGCCGGAATGCCGGCCACAGTAAGCTCTTCAGGGTCCGAGATCTTACGGTATTTCGACACATACTGCGCTTCAAATTGCTTGCGTTCACGGTCAGCCCATGCGGCCAGCGTATCGCCGGAAGAAGCGGAGGTGACGTGTACCTGAAGCATTTGGGAATAATCGTCGTTAAAGAAAGACGAGCTTCCGGTGTAGCTGCTTTTCTGCCAGCTGGAAGGCAGTTCGAAGGTCAAGCCGTACTCATTCGTATAGGTCGTATTGCCGTTAGAGAAAACAGAGATATCCTTGAGCGATTCATCCTGCGCGTTAAAGGAAAGCTTGAAAGAATCCAGCAAATCATTATAGCTATTTTGTTTAAAATCGTTGTTATAGTGGTCTTTCATTACAAATAACTGCACTTTATACAAGCGCCCTTGGTGAAGGAATCCGCGGGTTTGAATATAGCCGCGATCCCCGGAGCGACCGACTATTTTGGCAAAAGGACTGCCCTCGCGCTTCACATATTGACGCTCCAGAATGGTCGACGGCATGTCGTCGCCGTAATCATCCTCATTGCCGCCGGTCAATTTATTCAAAAGCGCAGACGGGGACAACTCGTCGCTCTCATTGTCTACCTGGACGGACAGCGTGAATTCTCCTTTGGCATCCATGAAGTTGACGGAGTTCCCATCTTCGGACTGCCGCCCTTTCACTAAGCCGGCCGGATATTTCATCGACCATCCGAAATGGCTGTCGCCGATCTTCGTTTTACCGCGGTCTGCATCCAAATCGGAACCGTCGGCGTCTTCCTTCCATTTCGTTTCGGAATGACGCGCTTCTCCCAGCGTGACAGTCTTCGTGACGGTCGAACTCCCCGATTGGACGGTAACATCCACTTTATCATCCGGCAAATATTTCTTAATCGTTTCATTGTAGTCGACCAATGTCTTCACCTTGTTCGCACCGATGGAAACGATCAAATTATCCTGCTCGATGCCGGCTGCAGCCGCCGGCGAATCCGGATCGACGTAAGCAACCCTCAGACCTGTAGAACTTGGCAAGCCAACGACGGCTTCCCAGCTTTCTTCCAGCTCAAGTCCCAAATAAGGCCGTTTCACTTTGCCATACAATTGAAAATGCTTCAGTACATATTTGACGGTGTCCACCGGGATGGCAAACCCTAGATTTTCAACGCCGAATTCGGCATATTTCATCGTATTAATACCGATAACTTCGCCGTTCATGTTAATCAAAGCGCCCCCGCTGTTGCCGGGATTAATGGCGGCATCCGTTTGGATAAGCTGGTATTGCGAGCTCACCGAGCGGTCAAGTCCGCTGACAATCCCAACCGTAACCGAATTGCGCAAAGCAAAAGAAATCGGCGTGCCGATAGCCGCTACGGTTTCCCCCACTTTAATATCGGAAGACGAAGCGAAGGTCGCCGGCGATAAGCCGGAGGCATCGATTTTGACCAAGGCCAAATCGCTTTCCTCATCGATATTCGTGGCATGCCCGTTATAGGTGGTCCCGTCCGACGTAACAACGACGATATTCTTCATATTTTTGACAACATGCGCATTCGTCACAATGACCCCGCCCGCCTCAACAATGACGCCAGTGCCGTGCGCAAGGTTAAAACGGTTCTTCTCCAGGGTTTTATTCGAATCGTAGGAAGGTTTGCCGATAATCGCAACGACCGACGGCGAAGTCTTCTCAATAACTTTAGGAATCTCCGCGTTCGTTTCGGCTGCATAAGATGGCGACGGCCCCGTGACGGACACAAGCAAGAAGGCTGCGAGCAGCACTGTGACCCCTTTTTTCGTACAAGTACTCCAAATTCCCATGATGGTCTTCCTCTCTTAACAAAATATGGCAGTAGCTAGAATCTAGCATATTTGTGATAGAGAGACAATACAAATTTTCCCACTGACAGACTGCTTTATCGACATACCCCGATGCGATGCGGATGCGTGTAGACCGTTAGCTGGTCTCTTCGGATGAATCCAACGACGGTAATCCCCAAATCATGGGCGAGCCGAAGCGCCAAATCCGTAGGAGCGGATTTCGACAGCAGGATGCCGACTCCGATTTTGGCGGCCTTGAGAGCGACTTCGGAAGAGACTCTTCCGCTAAAAGCGATCACCTTATCCCGGACGGAAATCCGCTGCCTCAGCAGGTGGCCGTATATTTTATCCAAAGCGTTATGACGTCCGATATCCGACTTGCTTATAAGCAGCTCATCGGCCGTACACAGGGCCGCATTGTGCAGTCCGCCTGTCGCCCGGAAATCCGACGATTGCTCCTGCAGTCCGTTCATGAGATGAAAGCACTGCTGGACGGATAGCTGAAGCTTCGTGCTAACGGTTTTGGCGGTACGGGCGTCATTGTGAAAATAAAACTGGCGGCTTTTGCCGCAGCAGGAGCCGATGAACCGTTTGGATACCATTTGCCGGCTTAACTGGTGCAGATGACGCAGCTTCACATGCGCGAAGCCCCGCTCCTCTTCCAAGGCCAGCGACTCGATCTGATCCACGAATCGAATCAAGCCCTCGGAAGCCAGAAAGCCGGTAACCAAATCAGCCGTATCCTTTGGCGTGTACACCAGCGTGGCAAACTCCTCGCCATCCACTTTGATCGTAAGCGGCGCTTCCGTAGCGATCGTGTCCTCCTGAGGGAGAATCTCCGTGCCGTTATAGCGGTAGATAGACCAAGTTGTCGTTGATGAAAGCTTGGCACCCGCCTGCTTTTGCTCCTGCTCCTGTTCCTGCCCGTTATCCATCGTCCTCACCCCGCTTCGATCTCCAGTTCTTCAATCCGTCTCTCCACGTATCGCGTATCCTTGTGCGCATGGTACGTTTCCGCCTTCTCAACGATGACGGCGGTATTATATTCGGGGATGCCCGCGTGCGGCTCGTAGACGCCTTTGGGAATCAAGCCGTTCCCCTCGGGCCAATGCACTTCAATGTTGCCGGTTTTGACCTCGGCAAATTTGACACGGCCGTGCATGCTCCCGAACCGGTTGTAGACCACAATCGCCTCCCCTTCGCTTAGCGCAAGAGGGGCCGCGTCCCCGGGATGGATCAGCACATCGTAGCGATCCGCTTCATTGAACGGATCGATGTCGCTGTAGATCATCGAATTGAACTGCTTGCCGCGCCTCGTCGTCACGGCAAAGTGCCCCTCCGGCTTCCGCAGCTGCGGAAGCTCGATCGGCAGCAGCGCGCCGCGGCCATCCGGCGTCGGGCAGACGCCGTCCTCGCACAGCCACGCGCCGCCGTATTGAAACACATCGCCGCGCTCCTTCAGGTGCTGAATGCCGTTGTAGCTTGGCGCGGCCAGGGCAATCTCCGCGCGGATCGCTTCGGCGCTGCCCAAGCCCAGATGCAGCGCGGCGGCCTCGGGCTTCACGCGGCGCGCGAGATCCGCGTAGATCGCCCACTCCGCGCGAGCCTCGCCGATACGCGGGCCGGCGATCTCGGGCGAGAAGTAGACCATCCGCTCCGTCGAGGTGGATGTGCCTCCCCCGGGCTGCTCGTAGCGCGTCATCGCCGGCAGCACCACCACAGCCTCCCGCGCATCCAGCAGCGTGGAGGTGTTCAGTATGATGTCCTGGTGAACACGGACATCAACGGCCGTTAAGGCTTCGCGGACGAATGCCGGGTCCGGCATCGTCTCCAGGAAGTTGCCGCCGGATGTGTAGAACAGCCGGAGCTTCCGCTCCTGATCCTCAGGCAGGAGCGCGTTCTCCAGGGTGACACCGACGATGTCACCCTGCCAGCTTGGCAGCGCGAAGCCCCAAAGCTGCTCGATGCGGCTGCGGTCGGCGGCGCTGCTTATATCGCCGCCGGGCAGGGAGAAGGGGTCCGCGCCCATTTCGCCGGAGCCCTGCACGCCGCTGTGGCCGCGAATGGGCATCAGCCCGCAGTGCTCGCGGCCGAGGAAGCCCCGCAGGAGGGCGAGATTCGCCACCTGCGAGATGTTGTCCGTGCCGAAGCGGTGCTGTGTGAGCCCCATGCTCCACACGAAAACCGCGGAGGCGGCACGCGCCAGCAGCTGCGCGAACTCGCGCATGCGCTCGCGGGAGAGCCCGGACGACTGCTCCAGCGTCGTCCAGTCCTGCTGCGCCACGTGGGCGCGCAGCTGCTCGTAGCCGTTCGTGTGCGCCTGCACGAACGCATGGTCGATGGCGGAGCCTGGCGCAGCCTCCTCCATCTCGAACCAGACCTTCATGACGCCGTTCATGAAGGCAATGTCCCCGCCGATGTTGACTTGGTACACATCGTCGGCGAGCTTTGTCCCGAATAGCGCGGATTCGGGAATGGAAGGGATCCAGTACTGCTCCATGGACGGCTCGTAGTACGGGTTAATGACAATGATCTTCGTCCCTTTGCGTTTGGCCGCATACATATACTTCGTCGAGACCGGCTGATTGTTCGCGGCCACGCTGCCCCAGAACACAAGGACGTCCGTGCCGATCCAGTCCTTGTAATTGCATGTCGAAGCGCCGACGCCGACGGAGCGCTTCAAAGCCGTCTTCGACGGCGAGTGGCAGATGCGCGAGGCGTTGTCGATGTTGTTCGTCCCGAGCAGCCTCGCCACCTTCGCTGCCGCATAGTACGACTCGTTCGTAATCCCGCGAGCCGTCAGATAGAAAGCCATCCCCTTCGGGTCAATCGCCCGGGCTTTCGCCGCGATGGTATCCAGCGCCTCGTCCCATGTGGCGCGGCTGAATTTCCGCTCCCCGTGCCGGCGAATGAGCGGATAGGGAATACGCCCGAGCTGCCTGAGCTCGGTGCTGCTCATGCGGCTCAGCTCGTCGATGTCTGCATGCAGCAGCTCCTCGCGAATCGCCGGCATCGTATTCAGCCGCAGGACGTTCAGCCGCGTCGTACAAAGATGCGGCCCTGCCAGCGTCTGGTCGTACAGCCCGGACACCCCAAGCGCGCAGCCGTCGCATACCCCCTGCGTCAAAATCCGGTACGCATACGGCAGATTATCCCGGTTCTGCCAGGCGATTTTCGCCGTTTCCCGAATATGCTGCGGCTTCACTTTGCCGAGTCCGAACGGCACCTTGCTGACCCACAGCTTCGGATCCGGTTTGGCGGGCAGCTTGATCGGCCCGGTGTGCTTCGTTTTTCCCATGTTGAGCAGCTCCTTTATCTCGCTATTAGTTGTATATTCGTGAATTCGTGTATGTAGCAAAAAAACCACCGCAAAACACGCCCTTCCGGCTTCCTTCATAAGGAAGTCTCACAGCAATGTTCCACAGTGGTTAGTCTCCGGCAGGTTCGCTACCAAGTGCCAAGCACCTTTATTTTTTTACATGGATCGATCAGGTTCGCCGCGCGCTGTCCGGATCATCCGGTACTTCGCCTTATGCAGGTTGGCCCTTGCTGGCACAGCCTACTTCCCGCCGAACTTCTTTTCCAAATCCTGATCAAAGACGAATACCGACATCCCCAAATCCTGCTCAATGTCGATGTCAACGAACAGCTGAACGAATTTCGCCCCAAGCAGCTCCTCCATCTCCACAGGAGGATGGTCGCGGTATATTTCTTTGACCATTTCCGTGCGAGCCGTGCGGAGCATTTGCCTGCCATCGCCCGTCTTCGCCATAAACTTCTCCACCGGAGAAAGGTTTCCCGCCATCTCGCAGATCGCCCAGCATTTGCAGAAAGTCGTCATCACACGCTCCGGCCCTTTGCCCATATGCTTTTTGCGATAAGCTTTGACCAGGTTACTGAATTCGGCCTCTACTCGGTTCATCGGCCAGCCACCTTTATGTTTGCTGTTTCATTCATAGCAAGAAAGCGCATACCTGACTAGGGGAGGATGCTCTCCTCTCCTCAATCGTGATCCTCTTCATCCCATCTGCGGGAGTAAGCCTTCCGCGTTATCCAGAATGTTGCCCCAAGTATGATAACAAGGGCAATTATGCTCCAAATGATCGCACTCGTCATTTCCTTCCACTCTCCTTTATGCCTTATCTATACAATAACTGAAAAGCGCCGAGGCGCGCAAAGAACATTTTTCTTTGGATGCAAAACGAAACATCGTATTGACAGGAGGAAGAGACCTCTCTAAGATATTAATTAGCCGACTAAATAAAAAAGGAGGGTCTTCCATTGTCCCGTCACACTAATCCTGAATCTCTCACCCATATGATGTCTCATTTGCTGAAAATGCACCGCCGCACGATCGATCAGATCATTCATCCGTATGACGTCTATCCCGGCCAACCCCCTTTGCTGCTTGCCTTGTCCGTCGAGGATGGCCTCAGTCAACGCGATCTTGCCTCGCGCATTCACAATAAACCCGCCACACTCACGGTCATGGTCGACCGCATGGAGAAGACCGGCCTCGTTGAGCGCCGGCCTGATCCCGATGACCAGCGGGTGACTCGCGTCTATCTAACGGATAAGGGCCGGGAGGTCACCGTCCATGTCAAAGAAGCGATTAAAGCGACGGATGAGTTGACCTTTTCGCACTTTTTACCGGAGGAATTGCTCTTATTTCGCCGTCTTCTGCTTCAAATGCAGGAGAATTTGCGCCCTAAAGAAGATCAAAATTAGTTAGCCGACAAACAAAAGAAAGGATATCTTGCGATGTGGAAACTACGATCGTTTGTTAAACCTTATTGGCTGATTACGCTGCTTGCCCCTCTGCTGATGATTTTGGAGGTCTGCATGGATCTGTCTCAGCCCCGCCTCATGGCGACTATTGTCAATCACGGGGTTGCCGATGGCAATCTTGCCTTGGTGTGGTCGACTGGCCTGCACATGCTTGGCGTCGCCCTTGTCGGTCTTGTCGGCGGGGTCGGCTGTACGTTTTTTACCGTGAAAGCCGCTCAAAGCTTCGGCGCAGACCTGCGGATGAGCGTATTTGAGAAGGTGCAATCCTTCTCGTTCCGGCAGCTGGATACTTTTTCAACCGGCTCCCTGATCACCCGCTTGACCGGCGATGTGATGCAAATGCTGAATATCCTGCAAATTCTTCTGCGCCAATTTACGCGGGAAACTTCGCTACTCATTGGCAGCATTATCATGGCGATTGTCATTTCGCCGCGGCTTTCCTTGATTTTACTGGCTGTCGTCCCGATTCAGTTTCTTATTTTGTATGTGTTAATGAAACGCTCTACGCCACTGTTTCGCCTGATGCAGACAAGGCTCGATCGCGTCAATACCGTTATGCAGGAAAGCACCACAGGCATTCGGGTGATCAAAGCTTTCGTTCGCGCCGCTTTCGAGCGGACCCGCTTCGGCAAAGCGAACACCGCCTTGCTCGACGCCAGCCTCAGCTCCGCCCGCGCCTTGGCGACAAGCGGACCGCTGATGACATTGATTCTGAACATGAGCATTGTAGCGGTTCTCTGGTTCGGCGGCGGACAGACTTGGAGCGGCTCTATGGCTATCGGCGATTTGGCCGCTTTTATCATCTATATCACGCAAGTTTTGTATTCGCTTGTTTCGATCAGCAATACGCTGATGAATATTTCCCGGGCTCAAGTTTCCGCCGAACGCATCCGTGAGGTGCTGGAGACAGAACCGGACATGAATGAACCTGTGAAGGAGCGGCATGAAGCCCGTGCGGAGCCTAAATCGCCAATGGCCGGCTGTGAGCTGGAATTTGAGCGCGTCTCTTTCGTTTACGAGTCGGCTCCCGATCAGCCTGTGCTGGGGGATATTTCCTTCAAAGTGCTGCCAGGCCAAACGATCGGGATTCTTGGAGCGACCGGGTCCGGTAAATCGACGCTCGTCAGCTTGATCCCCCGGCTCTATGACGCAACGAAAGGACGGATTCTCCTGAATGGCGTCGATATCAAAGAGATGCCTGTAGAGCAGCTGCGCAGTCAAATCGGAATCGTGCTGCAGCAGTCCATTTTGTTTAGCGGGACGATTCGCGACAACCTGCTTTTCGGCAAGCCGGGAGCTTCCGATGCCGAAATCGAAGCGGCCGCCAAGGCAGCCGAAGCGGACAGCTTCATCCGCCAGCTGCCCGAGGGGTACGAGGCGAAGCTGGGACAGCGCGGCGTAAATCTGTCCGGCGGTCAAAAGCAGCGAATCGCGATAGCGCGGGCTCTGCTTATGCGATCGCCGCTCCTTGTGCTGGACGACAGCACCAGCGCCATCGATCTTGGCACGGAGAAACGCATCCAGCGCTCTCTGCAAGATTTGATGGCCGGCAGCACACGCATCATTATCGCGCAGCGTGTCTCATCGGTTCTGCATGCCGATCAAATTCTTGTTCTGGACGAGGGCCGCGTCGCCGCCCGCGGAACTCATGAGGAGCTGCTGGCGACAAGCGCCGTTTATCAAGACATTTACCGCTCCCAGCAAGGAAAGGAGACTGCCCTTCATGGCTAAAAAGATGACACCGCCGCGCAAGCCGCGTGCCAAACATATCGGCGCAACCCTCCTTCGCATGTGGGGCTACCTGCAGCATCAACGCGCCGGATTGCTTACCGTCATTCTTCTTACTGTCCTCGGCAGCGGTCTTGCCCTGCTCGGACCTTATTTAATCGGCGTCGCGATTGACGATTACATCGTACCGCGGGACCGGAGCGGATTGCTTGGACTCTGTCTCCTTTTGCTTGGCTGTTATTTGTTCAGCGGCGCCGCTACGTGGATCCAGTCGTATGTCATGGCCGGCGTATCCCAGCGGACCGTTTGGGAAATGAGGCAGGATCTGTTTCGTCACCTGCACAAGCTGCCCATCTCCTATTTCGACAAAACTTCGCACGGCGAGCTTATGAGCCGTACGACGAATGACGTCGACAACGTTGCGACCACGCTTAGTCAAAACTTAACGCAGATTATCACAAGTATCATTATGATTGCCGGATCTTTTATCATGATGCTGACTTTGAATATTTGGCTTACTCTCGTCGCGTTGATTACCGTTCCGATCGTTCTCTTCACAACGAAGCAAATCACTAGACACACCCAGCGCCTGTTCAAAGAGCAGCAGCAGCGGCTCGGCGAGCTCAACGGACTAATCGAAGAAACGATTTCCGGGCAAAAGGTCGTCAAAACGTTCCGGCGCGAAGCCGCAACTGTCCGTCAGCTCGATACAATCAACAAGCAGCTGCGTGCGGCTGGCACAGGCGCTCAGCAGCTTTCGGGCATGATGGGTCCCAGCATGAATATGATCAATCATTTCAGCTTTATTTTGCTGGCTGCCATCGGGGGCTGGATGGTGCTTAAAGGTTGGACGATGGTTGGGGTTATTATTAGCTTTTTGAACTATTCCAAACAGTTCAGCCGTCCCATCAACGATCTCGCCAATCAGTATAATATGATTCAGTCCGGCATTGCGGGGGCAGAGCGTGTGTTTGAGGTGATGGATCGAGAGACGGAATACGATGCGAGCGTTAGTGCCCAGCAGCTTACAGATGTTAAGGGCGAGGTCGTTTTTCAAAATGTTTCCTTCCGTTATACGGACGACGTGCCTACGCTGAGCGGTGTTTCGTTCGCTGCAGAACCCGGCGATTTGATCGCCCTGGTTGGACCGACGGGTGCAGGCAAAACGACGATCATCAACCTGCTGACCCGCTTCTACGACATCGGCGAGGGCTCCATCACGATCGACGGCCGCGATATTCGCAGCCTCGACAAAGACAGCTTGCGCAGCCGCCTCGGCATCGTGCTGCAGGATGTGTACCTTTTCTCGGATACGGTCCGAGAAAATATCCGGTTCGGCCGCTTGGACGCGACGGACGAAGAAGTCGAAGCCGCGGCGAAGCTGGCGAACGCGGACGGGTTCATTCGCAAGCTGCCTAACGGCTATGACGCCATGTTGACCGCCGGAGGCGGCAACCTGAGTCAGGGCCAGCGGCAGCTGCTGACCATCGCGCGGGCGATTCTCGCCGACCCCGCGATTCTGGTGCTCGACGAGGCGACGAGCTCGGTCGACACGCGCACGGAGCTGCACATCCAGCAGGCGATGGGCGTTCTGATGAAAGGGCGAACGAGCTTCGTGATCGCCCACCGGCTCAGCACGATTCGCGAAGCGAGTGCGATACTGGTCATCCACGGCGGCGAGATCGTGGAACGGGGCACGCACGAGGAGCTGCTGGCGCTCCGCGGGCATTATTATGAATTGTATGCCAACCAATTCAGCCAGGTTAGCTCGCTTTAGCTTTGGACAGTTCCTTCCCTGCCACTGGAACGGGAACTAGAGTCCGCTATTTCCGGCAAAAGCGGCTTTTGATCGGATTAAGAGGAACTATGATCCGTTATTCAGAGGGAATTGGCCTATTAGGGCCTCTCAACGGGCAAATAAAACCCTGTAGTTCCCCTCCATACTGAAGCCAGCTGATTTCGCTTAATTAGCGGACTCTAGTTCCCTCTCAGTAGATTCGTATAGAAAGAGCTGCTCTCCGTAGAAGATTCTACTCGAGAGCAGCTCTTTTTATTTGACCTTCCGGCTTCTGCCACAGTAGTCATTCACCGCAAAGACAAATGTAAATTAATAGAAATATATTGTATTATATAGAAAATAAGCATCTATATTAGGAGGATGAACGATTTGGACTTTTCGGAACTTCACCAGTTTTTTAACGATATTAGCAGCAGGATTGGAAATGTAGCTGATCAAACCAACAATCTTTCACTAAGACTACAAACAGATATAGCTCAGTTAAAGGGAGAACTGCATACCACGAATATTTTGCTTACTATATTTATAATCGTGAACATTGCTAGTTTGATTCTCAATTATGTTAAAAGAGAAAAAAATAAAGCTAGCTAACGATTTCTATTTCTAAACCGCCTTTCCCCTGCATAGCCGCATGAACTGTCGGATCATCAACTACTCCCGGTTCTCCTGCCGAACGTTCATTCCCGCAAGCATAACGCCGTATTGGATTGCATTTTAAACTGGGTGAGTATGTCTATTCACTTAGGTAGGTGCTCTCCTAATAGGGCTTTTTATGCTTGAAGGAAGTAAATCAGCGCCCAATCAGGGCAAGCTATCCCTAACACAAATTATCTTCAGCCCTAGTTATGCATCTTGAATCTTAGTTATATCAACACCATACAGGTATCGGGTACTCTTAGAGATGTAAGCACATTCATTTCAAAGTACTTGGGAGGTCATAGATTAGATGAAAAAATCACTCAAACAATGGATCGGCGCCGGCACGACGGCTGTTATGGCTGCAACGTTATTGGCAGGCTGTGGCAGTACGGCGAACACGGCGCAACCTTCTACTCAACCAACAGCGGGAGCAGCAGCAACGGCTAACGCAAAGCCATACGCAGGCAAAACGATCTCGCTCGTGACAGCCAACCATCCTTGGGGAGAGGCTATCAAGCCGTTACTTCCGGACTTTGAGAAAGAGACGGGCATCAAGGTGAATGTCGAAAGTTTCTTCGAGGATCAGCTGACACAGAAGCTGACGGTTCAATTCACGTCCGGTTCCGCAACGCCTGATGTTTTCATGTACCGCCCTCTGCAAGAAGGCAAGCTTTTCTACAAAAACGGCTGGGTACAGCCCCTTGATGACTATGCGCAAAAAGCAAAGGATTACGACTTTAACGATTTCTCCAAGTCAGCCATCGGCTCGACAACGGTTGAATCGAAATTAGCGGGTATCCCGATTATTACGGAGCAAGAGATTTTGTACTATCGCAAGGATCTGCTGCAAAAGGCCGGCATCGCCGTGCCGAAAACGATGGATGAGCTTACGGCTGCGGTGAAAAAGCTGCACGATCCGAAGAATGAAATGTACGGATTCGTCGCAAGGGGCCAACGTTCGCCACTCGTTACCCAGGTGTCTTCCTTCCTGTATTCGGAAGGTGCGGACTTCACTACGGGCGAGAAAGCCAGCATCAATACGCCTGAAGCAATCAAAGCTTTTACGACTTACGGCACGCTGCTGAAAGACTACGCGCCTCCGGGTGTGCTTAACATGTCTTGGCCGCAAGCCTTCGGAATCTTCGCTCAAGGGAAGGTTGCTTTCTTAACGGATGCGAACTCCCTGTATCAAAATGCGACAGATCCCGCGAAATCTAAAATCTCCGATCAAGTCGGCTTCGCTGTTTTCCCTGGCGGCAAAGCAGGCTCCAAGCCTTACAGCATCACTTCGTGGGGACTTGCGATGAATGCCAAATCGAACAATAAAGATGCGACTTGGGCGTTCATCCAGTGGGCAACGAGCAAAGATATCGTGCTGAAAACACAGCAAAAAGGCAACCCTGGCGCCCGCGCTTCGGTTTGGGATAAACCGGAAGGCACAACCGGCTTCCCGGCTGAGCTTGTCCCGGTCATCAAGGAAAGTGCCAAAACCGGTGTTGACCACGACCGTCCAACGGTTATCAGCGTAGGCGAAGCCCGTGATGCTGTCGGTGAAATCGTGCAAAAAGTGATGACGGGCGAAACGAATATCCAACCGGTTGCAGACAAGGCGAATCAAGCGCTGCAAACGATTATCGATAAAGACAAAACGAGATAAAAGCTGTTTGATGGGTGAAAAGGGTCATCTGATGACCTTTTTCTCCTTTCATGCGGGAAATGCCATAACATCAGGAAAGGGTGAATGCAGCGTGCAGTACAGTTGGTTTAACCGCAACTTAAAATGGATTTATACACTCCCGGCCGTCATCTTCGTCATGCTGATGATGCTGTTTCCAATCATCTACACCGTTCGAATCAGCTTCTACGAATGGAGCATGTCGGCTACCTCGCCTCCCGTTTGGGTGGGCCTGTCCAACTATTTAGCCTTATTCAAAGACGAGCGCTTCTGGCATGCCGCCGGCTCAACGTTTTATTTCACCTTCGCGGCGCTTGCACTGGAGGTTATTCTTGGCATCGCCATCGCTTTGCTGCTTTCCAGAGAATTCCGCGGGAAAAATCTCGTCAAAACCGTTTTCCTGCTCCCAATGGTCGCCACGCCGGTAGCCATGGGCTTGGTTTGGATGCTGATCTACGAGCCGACCATCGGTGTCGCCAACATGCTGCTCAAAACATTCGGACTCGAACCTCTGCTATGGCTGGCTTCCCCCAATCAGGTCATCCCTTCCCTTGTCATCGTAGACGTCTGGGAATGGACGCCGATGATCGCGCTCATCATCATGGCCGGTTTGGCCACGCTGCCAACAGACCCTTATGAAGCCGCTGACGTGGACGGCGCAAGTACGTGGAGAAAGTTTGTTTCCATCACACTTCCGCTTTTAAGACCAACGATTATTGTGGCTGCTATGCTCCGTTTAATCGACGTTTTGAAGACATTCGATATTATCTACGCAACAACGCAAGGCGGACCGAACTTTGCATCGGAAACGCTGAATCTGTACGGCTATGTGCTTGGCTTCCAATACTTTAAGCTCGGCATGGCTTCGTCCCTGCTTGTCATTTTCTTCGCTCTGGTGATGGGGCTTACTTTATTCATGATTTGGATGCGTAAACGAATGGAGGGAGCGACATCATGAAGAAAAAAAGAGGTCCAAGATTACTGCAAACTTTGCTCACCTTCATCGTTCTCATCGTGTTTGCGTTCCCCTTTGTCTGGATGCTGCTCGCCTCCTTTAAGACACAATCGCAAATTTTGTCGACAGGTCAAATGTTTATTTTCAAACCGACGTTTCATAACTATGTCAGCGTGTTTCAGGAATACGATTTCTTGAAATTCATCTGGAACAGCTTCCTCGTGGCATTTGGTTCAACGCTGCTATCCCTGATCTTAGGCCTCCCGGCGGCCTACGCGATTGCAAGGCATCATCTGCAGAAGCTTGGGCTTCTTATTCTAGTCGCGCGGATCATCCCGGGGATTACGTTCCTGATTCCTTGGTTCATTTTGTTTTCCAAAATCCACTTGGTGGACACATATACCGCACTCATTTTAAGTCATATGCTCGTCGGTCTGCCTTTTATCATCTGGATTATGATCTCTTTCTTCGAGGCGCTGCCGACGGAAATCGAGGAATCCGGGCTTATTGACGGCTGTACGCATCATCAGGTATTTCTGCGGATTATTTTGCCCATCTCGGGTCCGGGCGTCATTACAGCATCTCTGCTTTCGTTTATCTTCTCTTGGAACAATTTCATGTTCTCGGTCATTCTGGCCGGAGAAAAAACAAAGACGCTGCCGATCGCCGTATTTAACTTTATGTCGTATTCGGAAATCAATTGGGGCGCTCTCATGGCTGCCGCCTGCATCATTACGCTTCCGGTGTTGATCATCGCTCTGGTTTCACAGCGGTATGTTGTCAGCGGACTTTCCGCCGGTGCTGTTAAAGGCTAATCATTCAAGGTCTTCATTTGGATGGCTTCTCTTGTAGGCGTATACTCTAAGTTATAACGCTTAGCAGAACCGGAAGGTGATTTGGCATGCCCTATAAACTGAATATTTTCAGCAAAATCTTGATCATGTTGGTCTTATTGCTCATTCCTATTGTACTTCTCTACAGCTATACGAACCGGATCACGAACAACGTCGTGCAGGATCAAATTCAATCGTCGAATTTAAATCAGCTCTCCTTTTTCATGCACCAACTGGATACCGATGTGGAACGGCTGGCGATGTCTCCGGTTATTCTGGGCAGCGATCCTTATATGCGGGAATACATCAACCGAAGCGACTCGCCGAACTATGACGTGTTGAAGGAACAATCGCGAATCATTCAAAAGCTTAGCCTGCAAAGCGTATCCAGCGGCTGGGTCAATGAGCTCACCGTGGCCATTCCGAAGGGGAAGCAGGTGCTTTCCTCCAGCATTTTCGTCAATGGCACGGATGTATGGCCTTGGCAAAGAGCGATTCAGCGCACTTGGACCTACGAGGAACGCGAAAGCGACAAAGGCGTGGGTTCATTCATCCGGGAAATCAGCGAGCCGATTCGCGCCCAGACGGTGGATCAGGCCAATGTGCTCTATCAGGTGAGGTTCAGCGTCCAAAACATGGTGCAGCTGTTGGATGTGTACAAACAGGATAAACGAAGCGATCCTTTTTTTATGAATGGTCAACAGGGGTTGATCGTGAACGGCTCCTCTAACTCGAAAATTATTACAACCGTGAGGAATCAGCTCGCCCGACAGAGTCTCCAGGGCTCTGGTCAAGTTCAATTCAAGATCGACAAGCAGCAGTATTTGATCAGTTATGTGAAATCGGCGCAGCTCGGTTGGTATTTGGTGGATTATGTGCCGGTCGAGAAGATTCTCTCCCCTATTACCATGACGCGCAAATTATTTTATATCTCTATTGGGCTTCTGCTTGTGATGAGTGTACTGGCTTCTTTCCTGCTGTATCGAAACGTCCAAATCCCGATCGGCAAAATGATTCAAAGTGTGCAAAAGGTGAAACGTGGTGACTTGTCGGCCCGCATCAACTACAGCGCCAAGAACGAATTTGACTTTCTCATTCAACGTTTCAATGAAATGGCAGAGCAAATACAAGTGCTGGTCGAGGACGTCTATGCCGAGAAAATACGGTCCCGCGAGGCGACCCTTAAGCAGCTGCAATCGCAAATTCATCCGCACTTTCTATATAACTCCCTGTTCTTCATCATTAATTCGGCCGAAATGGAGGACAAAGAGTCTGTCGTGGCGATGGCGCAAAATTTGGCCGAGTTTTACCGTTATACGACAAGGGTTGAGAAGCAGGCTGTCAGATTAGGAGATGAGCTCGACTTGGTCGGGCACTACCTGAACATCCAGCACCTTAGAATTCATCGGCTGAGATATGACATTGCCGTTCCCGACGAGATGTTGGGCGAATGGGTCCCCCGCCTGATCCTCCAGCCTTTGGTGGAGAATGCGATTATCCACGGGATCGAGCGCAGCGCAGAAGGCGACCGGATCGCCATCACCGGCGAGCAGGATGAGCATTGGAACCGCATCATGATTGAAGATAACGGCGCTGGACTTGACGAGGCCGGATTGATTCAGCTTCTGAAGCAGCTGCATTCCCCGATGTCCGACGACATCGGCTGCGGGACATGGAATGTGCACCACCGGCTTTACTACCAATTCGGGGAAGGATCGGGGCTGACTTTTTATCCCGGTGACCAAGGAGGCTTGAAGGCTGTGTTAACTTGGAAGCGCGGTGCGCAGATGAGCCTTCCGGCTGATAGCGGGGAGAACAAGCTATGATTCAACTTTTGATCGTCGATGATGAGGCGCACGTCGTTGACCGGCTTCATGCCACTATTGACTGGGCGTCGCTTGGTATTGAGCAAGTGTTCAAAGCCTACTCGGGCAAGGAAGCGCTGGAGTTGCTGGAGCAATTCTCCATCGATATTGTCCTTACAGACATTCAAATGCCGGGCATATCCGGCTTGCAGCTCATCGCTGAAATTAACCGCAGATGGCAGAAAACGAAATGCATTCTCTTATCGGGCTACTCCGATTTCAATTATGCCAAAGAAGCGATCCTTCAAGGGACCGAGGATTATTTGCTCAAGCCCGTCACGGAGCACGATCTGTTAGCCGCTGTCGGGCGAGTGATGGACAAGCTGCGGAGCGAGTGGCAGGAGGTTTTCTCCAAACAGCGTCTCAGCTATACCGTCAAGGAAAATCTCCCTCTGCTGCGGGGGAATCTGCTGAGCGACCTGCTTCTGGGGCGCAAATTAACCGGGCAGTCGCTCCGGGACAAAATGCAGATGCTGGAACTCCCCGATTTCCACGAACAGCCCTGTGTGCTGATGATGATTCGGCTTGAGTCTGATTTTCTGGAATACGACATGAGCCGCCTATCCTTGATGGAATATGCCATCAGCAATATGGTGGAGGAATTGTTCGCAGAGAATTTTGACAGCTGGCACACGAAGGATGCGCATGATTATTTGATTTTTGTAATGAAAAAGAAGCCGCAGGTCGCCGGGCAAGAGGATCCGGCTTGGCTCGAACGCACCGCTTCCGTGCTTCAATCGGCCGTAAACAACTATTTGAAAGGGAAAATTTCCATTCTGTTGAGCAGTTGGGGGGAATTTCCACGGGATATGACGACCTTGTACAACGCCTCTTTGAGCGCTTTTCGCAAACAAATCGGAAGCGAGCATGAGCTGTTGATACGGCTCGGCGAAGAGTCGGTTCACCCTGAGCTTTCGGCGCTGCAAAGACTGTATGAGCCTCCTACGCTTAACCATTTGCTGGAGGCTGCCCGTTGGGAGGATACGATTGACAAGCTGACCTTGATTTTCGACGAAATGGATACGAAATTTTCCGAGTCGCAGGAGCATTTGCTCGAGGTTTACTTCTCGATCGCGTCCGCTTTTGCCTATATTGCTCATAAAAATGGCAGGCCCCTGCACCAGCTCATCGGCGGAGATTACGACCGTATGACCGAAGGCATCCCTTTCCGCACCGTCAATCAACTGCGTGAATGGAGCATTCGCTCCTTGCACCGGATGAGGGAGGATATGGATCAGGAGCGGAAGGACAGCAGAGTCACCTTAATTAATGACATCAGGTCCTTTATCGAGCAGCATCTGGCCGGCGATGTTTCGCTGCAGTCCATTGCGGATCATGTTTATCTGCACCCTGTGTATGTGTCCAAAATTTATAAGCTGGAAACCGGCGACAACTTAAGCGATTATGTCAACCGGGTGCGGATGGATAAAGCGGCCTATCTGCTGAAAAGAGATCAGGGCAAAATATATGAAATCGCTACGCAGCTCGGGTACCAACGTCCGCACTCCTTCAACCATGCCTTCAAAAAGCATTATGGCATGACCCCGCAGGAGTACCGCGATCAATATTCATAGAAACGGAGGATGCGGAGCTATATGTCTGACGTCTTGCAACGTTTGAAAAACTCAAAAGTCATTGCCATCATCCGGGGAATCGAGCCCGCGCAAGCACAGCCTCTCTTTGAGGCGTTGGAGGACGGCGGCATCGAGCTGGCCGAAGTGACGCTGAACACGCCGAATGCGCTCCAAATCATCCAGATGATGCGCAATAAATATGAAGGCCGCATGGCGATCGGTGCCGGAACCGTGCTGAACGCCGCATACGCCGATGAAGCAATTCGGGCCGGTGCGCAGTTCCTCATTTCCCCCAATATGGATCAGGGCATGATAGAACGGGCATTGGCTGGCGGCGTGCTCCCGATTCCCGGGGCTCTGACGCCAACTGAAATTGTGCAGGCCATGAACTTCGGCGCTTCGACCGTGAAGCTGTTTCCCTGCTCCTCTTTAGGCCCTTCTTATCTCAAAGAGTTAAAAGGACCGCTGAACGACGTTAACCTTCTCGCCGTTGGCGGGATCACGAAGGATAATGCTGCCGCTTATCTGGAAGCAGGGGCTTTTTCCGTCGGCATAGGAGGAAGTTTGATTTCGCTTAGCGAAATTCAAAACGGAAACTATCCTGCGATTACAACATACGCCAAGCAGCTTATGGCGGCAGTAAATCAGTAAGACCTGTAAATCATTCTTAGGTATGGGAGAGGAAGAATACCATGAAAATTACGAAGTTAGAACTGTTTAAAGTGCCGCCAAGATGGTTGTTTTTGAAAATAGAAACGGATGAGGGCATTACCGGCTGGGGCGAGCCGATCGTCGAAGGGAAGGCGGAGACCGTCGCGGCGGCGGTGACGGAAATGAGCGAGCATATTATCGGCAAAGATCCGATGCGGATCGAAGATATGTTCCAAGTGCTGTACCGCGGCGGCTTCTATCGCGGAGGTCCGATCCTGACGAGTGCCATCTCCGGCATCGAGCAGGCGCTTTGGGATATTAAGGGCAAGTTTTACAATGCACCTGTCTATGATTTGCTGGGCGGCGCTTGCCGCGAGCGCACGCGCGTGTATTCGTGGATCGGCGGAGACCGCCCGAGCGATGTCGGGCAGGCCGCTAAGCAGCAAGTAGCCGCCGGCTTCACAGCCGTGAAGATGAATGCCACGGAAGAGATGCATTATATCGACTCGCTCAGCAAGGTGGACGAGGCTATCGCCCGCATCGCCGCTGTGCGCGAAGCTGTCGGTAAAGACGTCGGCATCGGCATCGATTTCCACGGGCGCATCCATAAATCCATGGCCAAAATCCTCGTCAAAGAACTCGAGCCGTACCGGCCGATGTTCATTGAGGAGCCTGTTTTGCCGGAAAATAATGAAGCGCTGCGGGAGATCGCCCGCCACACCTCGTGCCCGATCGCTACCGGTGAGCGCATGTATACGCGTTGGGGCTTCAAAGATCTGTTGGCGCAAGGCTATGCGGACATTATCCAGCCCGACCTTTCCCATGCGGGAGGAATTCTGGAGACGCGCAAAATCGCCGCCATGGCGGAAGCCTATGACGTGGCCGTTGCTCCGCATTGCCCGTTAGGCCCTATTGCGCTGGCGTCCTGCTTGCAGCTCGACACCTGCTCGCCGAACGCGTTCATCCAAGAGCAAAGCTTGGGCATTCACTATAATCAGGGCAGCGACCTGCTCGATTATCTCGTCAATCCGGCCGTGTTCCAATATGAAGACGGCTTCGTCAAAAACTTAACCGCGCCGGGCCTCGGCATCGAAATCAACGAAGACAAAGTCCGCGAAATGGCCGCCATCGGGCACAATTGGAAGAACCCGGTTTGGCGCCAAGCGGACGGTACAGTGGCTGAGTGGTAGGGTCCAGCCGCTTTGCACCAATTGCTGTCCCCCAGGGTCTGTATCTCGACCTGTGGGGCAGCTTTTCTTTTAGGATGATTTTATAGAAAAGCGTGAATGAGAAATAAAACCGCGAATGCCAGTCCCGAACGCAGATGCCACTTCCGATCCAGCCGCTTATATCTAAACAAGCCTGAAACCGGCACCGGAAGCAGCACCAAAAGTGCAAGCAGCCCGCTAATGTTGTTGAAATCGAATTTGAAGCCATACATAAACACAGCAACCGTATGAAGCAAAATAAGAGCAATTGCGATTATCGCGATTGGAGTATGCCATCTTTTAGCAAATCGAAGCAAAACGACGATCCCCTTTTTAACCCTGTCCCTTTGATCCCAAATACGGAGTTTCACAATAAAAACAAGCACATAATTCGCTAATACGAAGAACAAGGCTAACCTTGCGTTCGAGCCAAAGCTCTTATACGTTTGCTCGAATCGACGATTGTGCAAAGTTGCCGCTGGCAGATGGATCAAGCCCCAAAGCTCCCATATCACAAACAAGACAGATACAAGGATGGCGCCGAACACCCATAGCCGTTCTTTTGGCGGGATCCATGCCGTTTTTGAATGCTGGGCTTCCTTTGTACTCATCTTAGATCCCTCCTTACTAGAATGAAATTAATATACCCTATAATTGTTAAAACCAAATGAGAAAACAAAAAAAGACCCGCAAAAAGCCTGGTCTTCAACTAAATCTTCCGTTCATCATTTTTCTACCCTAGCTTAAAATCTGACTTTATTTTGGAAAATATTATTATTCACGCCTAGATCATTGATATTTTGCGGCTTATTGCGCTTAAACTCGTTTCCGGACACTTGATTACCTGTATGTGAGGCTTGAATAAATACACCATTCTCATTGTTTCTCTCTATTTTATTCCCCTGAATATCATTAAAATCAGATAGGATATTTATTCCGCTTTGTCCATTTTGGATAATGAGATTGCCTGCTGCAAAGTTGTTGTCGAACATAGATAGAATCCCACTTCCGGAGTTATTCGTAATCGTGTCATATAAGATATAATTATTAGCGCTTTGAGCATTAACTCCGTTAGCACCGTTCTTGAATACCTTATTGCCTAGTACCAGCGTATTGTTAGGACCTTGCAAGAAAATTCCATCCGCTTTGCTATGAGATATCCGGTTGACGATGATCGCATTATTCGTGCTTTCAATGACCTCAATCCCATTGCTCGAAGTCTGATAAAGAGCATTCCCAATGACCCAGGTTCCGCTTGTATTATTCAGTTGTATACCAACGCCTAAACCTGTGCTCCCTATATTTTTCACGAAGTTCTCCGCAATCAAATTACTTTGAGAGACACTCACTCTAATTCCAATAGGGTCACTGGAACCGGCAATGCTGCTGATGTTATTTTGAATGACACGACTGGAAGAGCCATTGTCGATCCGAACGCCGCTCGAGATATAGTTTTTAATCGTAAATCCTTGAATCTCCACTCCACTCACGCTATTCAACGCGAACGCTTCGCTCAGAACATGGTTGCCATCCAAAATTGCACGATATTTTTCCTTTGCCATAATGCGGATGTTGCTTTTTTCACTTGGAACTTGTACATCCTCTTGATAAATCCCTCTATGAACCAGAATGACGTCTCCTGGGTTAGCAAGGGCAACAGCATCTTGAATAGCTGTCGGACTACCCGGAACCACATCAATAATCGACATACCATCACCTCGTTTGATAGGAATATGTTTCTATCAATAGTAGATTCATAGAGATGATAGTGAGAAACGAACAAATGACTAGTTGCCGCGCATATTTTTGGCTTTAAAAGAAGATCAGATCAAAACAAATCCAACTGCCTAGGCGCCAGACCTTCGTAATCGAGCCCCAGCATCGCCATAAGCTCCTTGGCATTCCCAGCCGCGTGTCCGCCCGAGTTATTGTTGAACACCACACATACTTCCCGTGTCTGCTCTTGAAGCTGCAGCAGCCAATTCTTCCATTCCAGTAGTTCCTGCTGATTATAGTTGTACAGATACCTCACTTCGCGCCAGTTCGCCTCGTTGTTTTGTACCCAACCGCCGGCATTCCGCCCGTGGAACCGAACCATCGTCATCTCTGGATGCGTGACTTCCAGCACTGTAGGAACAGAGCCTAGTCCCGCCTGCGGCTCATCGCAGATGCTGTGCATCCAACCCTCGCGCTTCATGAACGCAAGCGTCTTATCCCGCATGTCCTCTGTAAACCAGCTCTGATGGCGGAATTCCAAAGCCACTGGAACAAGCCCCATTCGCTCCCTGGCATCACGAAGAATGTCTACATTCGCTTTGCAGCAATCAAACCATGGCGGGTATTGAAACAACACCGTCTTCAGCTTTCCCGCTTCTTGGACAGGACGGATTGACTGCAGGAAAGCCTCGAACATCTCACCTATGCCACCGGCAAAAGGAGTCTCTACCCGCAGATGCCCCGTCATGCCTTGGTAGGCTTTAATGATGAAACCGAAGCCGTCCGGCGTTTCTTGGTTCCATTTGATATAATTGCGTTCCGGTTGAATCGCGTAAAAGGAGGTGTCCACCTCCACTACCGGAAAATGTGCGCCGTACTCGCGCAGTTTCCCTCTGCTGCCGCCAAGCTCATGGTCTCCCCACCCGGCGAGTCCGATATTGATCAAGATAAGTTCCCTCCCTTGCTTCTCTTTTTCTTTATTGTAACTTTCGCAGGGGATGTAGGACAACTAAGGCTCCTCCCAGCCGAGGAGTCGGTGGAAGGAGCCTTAGAGGAATTGCTTATTCAAATATAATTGCAAAATCAAATCCACCAACCTGGAGTATTTGGCCATTTAGTACATATTTTAACCCGTAAATGTTGTATAAATTGGCATTTATATACGGAACCGGCTGGTTGTAGAAGCTTATTTTGTAGTATGTTTTACCTTCTATAATTTCAGTTGTGCCTGTAACTGTAACCCCTGTTGGTGCAGCAACTAATCCAATTTCAGCTCCGGAAATGTCCAATGTTCCTTTTAACAATCCCGTCCCTGTACCTGGCACATAGTCACTATCCTTCAAACTAAGCAGTAAATAGTCAGCAGAGCTAGAAGCTTTAGGTAGTAGAAATCGGTATTCACTTATCTCTGCATCAACAACTAATGGAGCATACACCTGCTTAGTAACAGAGTTATACGGTTTTATTTGATCAATATGGAGGAGCAGCGGCATTTGTAAAGAAATTGTAGTTGGCGCTGCACAACCCACGTCATTACAAGCTTTGACAGCAATCGTATAAGCTTGATTTTCTTGAAGTGTATCAATGATCATCGAGGTCTGTCCATATGGAGACTCTATTTTGCGGTCATTGATATAGACCTCATAATAACTCTCATTCATTGTCCAAGAAGCTGGCTCCCATGATAAATATACCCTTGAACTCATTACCAGTGTATTCAATTTAATAACAGGCTTCGGTGCCGTATGCAATAAGAACATACCTCCCCAATAAGGCTCGCCTGATAAAAGGGCGAACTCAGCGGATTGAGCTTCCGAATACTTGTCTTTTGAAACACGTATCTTATAGGATATTCCTGGGGGAACCTGATCAAAGTTGAAGACTCCGTCTGCGTTCGTTAGAACGGAACGATCTGTTCCAATTAACTCTACTTTTGCATTTTGAATACTTAGAAGCCCATTTTCGGTTTGCTCTTGGACCATACCCTGTATAAAGCCTGGTACATTTACGCCCGGAAGCGGAATGGCTTTAATCAGGGATGGATATGGCAATGGGCATACGGTGTCTGAACACTTATTCACCGTGCTCCCGGCGAAAGATACATTCGTATTCTGCTGCTTGTATGTCACTTGATAGTTCATATCTTTCGTTTGTTTGTCAACCGTTAATAACACATAGTTCTTTAGATATGGATACTGTGTAACATTTATAACGTTAAGATCATGATCGATGCGGAAGTCCGTCACACGGGAATTCACTACGGGATAGTCGAATGAAACCAATACTAGATCAGATCGCAGGCTTTCGACTGCAACTACTTTAGAATCGTATTGCTTCACTTTTACTACAAACGTTTTTGTGGTTATAAAAGCCCCCTTATACAAAACCGCGGTTATCGTTACCGTGGCATCCCCTTCTCCCGATGCAGGTCTTCCTAACGGAGACCACGAGGAAACAAGGTCCGGTCGATCCGAACTCCATGTGACAACAGTCCCACTTAGTGAAGGAAAAATAATGTCTTTTGTAACAGAAGAAGCCGTATCGCCTGGTTGGTATTGCAGCTGAAGGGCGTTGGCCGCATCTCTTAAATCAAGAGCGATTTGCCTCCAATCATTATAAAAACTAAGGTTATACAAATCGGAATCTAATGCCTCATATTTCTTTGCAATTGCTATGGCTCTATCCGCATTTTCAATATTAACAAACTTGGTTGCAAAATCTGTTCGGTCACCGATAAATTGGGAAATAGCTTGATTAGCAAGTAGAATGGCCTTCGCTTTGACCTGTGTTTTAAGCTCATCACTCATCTGCAAAGCCCCGTTTTCACTCGAAACTTTGGCAATGGCTCCAGGGTCACCCTCAACTGCAACATTCGCGGCCGCATTTACTGTCTTAATATTCGCCGATGCGCCAACTTGAATAATTGTGCCTGTTAAACCGCTAGGCATCTCTACACGATTGATCTCTCCCGGACCATCCACTTTCAATGTGAGATTTGGAGAGGCTACGTTCACACCTTCTGTAACCGTCCCTTTTGCAGCGGTGATTTCCGCATTGCTTTTCAACACAAGAGACTTAACGACCGTAGGAAGCAAGTTCCCGCCAGATGGCGGATCGAGATTGATTCGTACACCAGGTGCTTCTACCGTCACGTCTCCATCAATTTTGCCTTTGAGCGTAACCTGCTTACCTGCTGCTGCGGAAGAAAGTCTAATTTTGCCTAATGTACCCTGCTTAGATGAGGATTCCAGAATGGCCTGGGAGCTTACCTCCGTATCCTCGACAGATGCTCCGCTCTGTGCTTCAATTCGTACATTTTGGCCTTTATTATTAACCGCGTTTACTTTCAACTGTTTTACGACAGTATTCTGCAATTTAATTGAACTTACATTTCCAGAAAGAACCTCCAACTGCGCAGAATTAATGTTCCTGAGTGTAACTTCGCCAGATGGGCCCGGATCAATAATTAGTTTTTGAACGGTAGTGGCTGGCCCGCTGACAGGACCGTATGTACCTGAAGCTTTCACAGTGATTGTATCTTGCGCGGTACCGCTGGCTAATTGCTGTTCCACAGACTGGCCTGCGCCTAACACACTTTTGTCTATAGAAATACCTTTGAAAGTGAGTTGATAGGACACATCCTTTGTTTGTGCGGAAGTCGTCAAAACAACGATCGATTTACTGCCGGCTTTGAACGCTGCCTCAACGACCTGCAAACCGTGATCGAAAACAAAATCATTTTTACTCACAGAAGCAAGCTCTAAAAGAAAGGTCACTTCAATACTGTTGTTGCTTATGGCCTCTATCGATGTAACGATAGCTCCCTTTGGTCCATTAACATCATCTCTTAAATCAAGAGCGATTTGCCTCCAGTCTTTATAACTGCTAAGTCTTCCGAAATCGGCATCAAATGCCCCGTATTTCTTTGCAATTGCTATGGCTCTATCCGCATTTTCAATTTTAGCAAGCAGGGTTGTAAGGTCTGTATTGTTATAGAAAAATTGGTCAATAGCTTGATTCGCAAGTAGAATGGCCTCCGCTTTGACCTGCGTTTTAAGCCCGTCGCTCATCTGCAAAGCCCCGTTTTCACTCGAGACTTTGGCAATGGCTCTAGGATCACCCTCGACTGCAACAATCGTGTCCGTAATTACCTGCTTAATAATAGCCGATGCTCCGATTTGAATAATTGTGCCTGTTGAACCGCTAGGTATCTCCACACGATTGATCTCTACCGGACCATCCACTTTCAATGTGAGATTTGGAGAGGCTACGTTCACACCTTCTGTAACCGTCCCTTCTGCAGCGGTAATTTCGGCATTGCTTTTCAACACAAGAGACTTAACAACCGTAGGAAGCGAGTTCCCGCCAGATGGTAGATCGAGATTAATTCGCACACCAGGTGCTTCTACCGTCACGTCTCCATCAATGTTCCCTTTGAGCGTAACCTGTTTTCCTGCTGCTGCGGAAGAGAGTCTAATTTTGCCTAATGTCCCCTGCTTAGATGAGGATTCCAGAATGGCCTGGGAGCTTACCTCCGTATCCTCGACAGATGCTCCGCTCTGTGCTTCAATCCGTACATTTTGGCTTTTGTTATTAACCGCGTTTACTTTCAACTGTTTTACGACAGTATTCTGCAATTTAATTGAACTTACATTTCCGGAAAGAACCTCCAATTGCGCAGGGTTAATGTTTCTGAGTGTAACTTCGCCAGATGGGCCCGGATCAATAATTAGTTTTTGAACGGTAGTGGCAGGCCCGCTGACAGGACCGTATGTACCTGAAGCTTTCACAGTGATTGTATCTTGCGCGGTACCGCTGGCTAATTGCTGTTCCACAGACGGGACGCTGACGCCTCCTCCGCCTCCCCCACCAAAAAAGCCGGTTGCGGCTACGCCTAACACACTTTTACCTATAGAAATACCTTTGAAAGTGAGTTGATAGGACACATCCTTTGTTTGAGCGGAAGTCGTCAAAACAACGACCGATTTACTGCCGGCTTTGAACGCCGCCTCAACGACCTGCAAATCGTGATCGAAAACAAAATCATTTTTACTCACAGAAGCAAGCTCTGATGGAAAGGTCACCTCGATACTGGTGTTGCTCACGGCCTCTATCGATGTAACGATAGATCCCTTTTGTCCATTAGCTAGTTCCTTAGCTTTCTCAACGTACTGTGAAGCATTTGTTTTAAACTCATATGCTAGTCTAGCAAGAGCTTGACGCTCTGCCTTGTCATTAGGATTAAAAAGAAGGGTACCATCAGCGCCCTCAGTCCCCTGAACGAAACCGATCCGGGCCGCTAAGGAAACTTGGTTTTTCGCCCAATCGGCAATCTGATCCTTATCAGAAAATGCATGGGTTACAGGCAGTTTAGCTGCCAATTCTTCCAATCCGAGCGCTCGAATGAAGAAAACGACCAGTTCTTGACGTGTCACGTTAGCTTCCGGAGAGAATGTCGTAAGCGAGGTTCCCTGTGTGATGCCTGAAGTAACCAGAGCGCCAACATATCCCCGATACCAGCTGTTCTCAGCTACATCCAAGAAATCGTTCGCTTTCGCCGGATCTTCTTTCACTCCGAGGGAGAGCACCAAAATTTTAGCTAATTCTGCTCTGGTCATCGCCTTCAGTGGCTGAAAGGTGCCATCCGCATATCCCGAAATAATCCCTGTATCGACCAGGTCATCAATCTCTTTCTTTGCATAAGAATTGCCCGTATCTTTTAATTCCACTTTCTCGGCCCCTGAAGCGAAGGCAGGCATTGCACTGCTGAAGACCATAGTCAACAATAGCAGAACAACAATAAAACGTTTAAACCTCATTAAAAGTCTCCTCCAAATGTCTGATAGATAGTCTTGTAGTCTTATGACTTCGAAACTATTATACTAAACTTTGGAATAAAAATATGGAAATTTAGGAAATTTTATAATTTGAAAGGATATATTTCGACACACGCCCTGCACCTAAAACGACACATGAAACAACTTCATCCAAAACATAGTCAGCACAGCCGAAAAACCATACGCTAACAGGGGTCTGATAGAAAACAACTTGAGCATAGGAAACATGACGACATTGAAAACAATCGACCACCCTAACGTCCAGCCATACTGATACTGGATCCGACCGGTTAGGGAGAACATGTACTCCACCCCGCCATAGATCAGCACCCATTGGATATAATGATAAAAGATTTTCATCCGGCTTTGCGGATAATTCGTCAGAAACAGCAGCGCTGTTGCCGGAAAAATGATAAAGGTATACATCAATTCCGTAATTGCATCCCCGAACCAGTCCGGAGTCAGCGTCCACAGCATTCGCTCTGCGCATAAATAGTTGTATAACAAATTGCCTATAGCGAAGTACATCATGGTTGACTGGTACTTTTGCCAGTTCCGCCAATCCCCCCATCGATAGGACAACCAAATCATGCAAATAGCTATAAATAAGTGCATAGTCAGCATGTCTCCTTCTCACGTTGTATGTATTATACAAACAAATTTACATTTTTATACAGTAAAATTACAATATTATACAGTTAGTGAGGGTCGCCATGCATATCCGCAAACATGTGGAAAAACTCCTTCGTTGCAGCTAAAAAAGGCTGCCTCAAAAGGTCAGGAACAACCCTTTAAGACAGCCTTCTCGGCTATGCAATTCCTATTTCGCCGCTTTCTCCCATTTCGCTTTCAGAGCGCTTTCCACTTCTGCAAAAACCTGCTCGGCGGTTTTACCATCCGTAGAGATGCCTAGCTTCGCGGCTCTTTTGTTCAAAGCGGCGGATTTCTTCGCATCTTGGCTTACTTTGAGCGCAGCTCGGATCTCTTTCGCTGTCTTGCCGTCCGTTGCGATGCCAGCCGCCGCTGCTTTCTCTTGCAGCTTCTTCAATTTCGCTGCTTGCAGTGCTTCTCTGAGCTCTTTACTCGTTTTGCCGTCTGTGCTGACACCGAGCTTAGCCGCTTCTTCTTGCAACTTCGCCTGCGCTGCCGCTTGCAGTGCTTCTCTCAATTCTTTGTTCGTTTTCCCTTCCGTACTGATCCCCAGCTTAGTCGCCTTCTCCTGCAGCTTCACCTGAACAGCTGCCTGAATATCCGCTTTCAGTTGGTCTGCTGTTTTGCCGTCCGTGGAGATCCCCAGCTTCGCTGCCGCTTTGTTCAAACGCTCCGTCTGTTTGGCTGCGCTCGCTTTTTTCAACTCCGCTTTGATTTCTTGGTTCGTTTTTCCCTCGGTCGATATGCCAAAAGCTTGCGCTTTATCCTGCAGCAGTTGCTTCAACGGATGCAAAGTGTTCCCTTGCGTCCCCTCCGCGAAAGCCGCCACCGGAACGGTTAATACAATCGCGCCTGCCAGCGCCAGTCCTGTTAGCTTTTTCAACATAAATATCACTCCTCGATTCGCCTATGGCTATCTTTGCCTTACGAACCTTATCTTAACGGATAGTTATGTCATAAGTTTGTCATGGTGCAAATCCGGCGCAGCCGGCAAAAATATTTTAAAAACTGTCCCTGTCCCAAGCTTGGACTCTACCCTTAAAGAACCGTTATGCGCTTCTATGATATGTTTGCAAATCGTCAAACCAAGCCCCGCGCCGGAGCGGTTGCGGCTTTCATCCGCTTTATAGAAGCGATCAAAAAGATGCGGCAGCTTCTCAGGCGCAATCCCCTGACCGTTATCCCATATTTCGATCCAACGCTCATTTTTGACCGCTTTCACCCGAATGCCTGCCTCCGCTCCCTCTGGGATGTGATTGATAGCGTTATCCAGCAGATTGATGAATACCTGTCTTAGCCGATCGGCATCCCCATTCACCATGAAGGGCACCCCGGCTTCCGCGCTAAGTTCGATCTGTTTGGATTTCGCCTTCATCTTCATCTGAGTGACGACAAGGACTATGACCTCGGACACGTCTATGGGTTGAAAGCTGAGTTTCACCTGCTTCTCTTCAAACGACGACAGCTCCATCAAGTCATCCACTAAGCTGCTTAGCCGCAGCGTCTCCTGGAGGGAGACTTGAATGAACTCCTTCGCATCCTCCGGCTCAACGACGCCGTCCGTTATGCCTTGCAATGAGGCTCGGATCGTCGTCAGCGGCGTCCGCAGCTCATGGGATATTTCGGAGAGAAACCTTTTGCGCCCCTCTTCGACTTTCTGCAATTTGCCGGCCATCCGATTCAGCGACCCTGACAGCGAGGCAATTTCGTCCTTCCCTCTGACAGGGACCCTCCCGCTAAAATCGCCCAAAGCCAGCGCCTCCGCTGTCTTACTCATAAGCTGAATCGGCTTCACAAAATGCCGTGAAACAAAGTACAGCACAGCCATCGCCAGCAGCGCGACCGACACCGCCGAAACGATGATCGCACGATTGATATCGTTGATCGTACCTTGAATATTCATAAGCGGCGTATATAGAAAAATAGCCCCAAGCACGCGGTTATCCTGCACCACAGGCCGCCCGACAATCAGCATTTTCACCGTACTGTTTTGAGCAAAATTGCTCCGCAGCGTCACCTGGTTCCCTGCCAGCACTTCGTCCACCCATTCCTTCTGTGCCGGGGACTCGCCGATTGACTGAATTTTATCCAGATTAGCTTTTGGATGCTTAATTAGAGCCACGCGAACGTTGGACGATTTCTCTATGGCGCTAATTTGCTTGCGGAAATCCCTCTGCAGCGTGGAGCCGTCGAACAGTTCCTTCGCCAGTTCATCGACTTGCACCGTTTTTTCCAGCAGAAGCTTTTCGCTGCGCTCATACGTCTTCTGATTCATTGAATAACCAATCGTACCTGAAATCGCCAAAATCGACACAATCGTAATGGACATGTAGATAAATAACAGCTTGCGGTAAAAAGAGTTCAGCATGCATCCGGTCCCTCAAACTTATAGCCGATGCCCCAAACAGTTCGAATATTCCAGTCCACTTTTCGTTCCGTGAGCGCGGTGAGCTTCTGCCTTAGACGCTTGATATATAAGTCTACAACGCGGTCCTCCCCTTCAAAATCCCAGCCCCATATCTTGGCGATGAGATCTTCCCGGGTAAACACTTGATTCGGATTGCGCACAAAAAACAACAGCAGCTCGTACTCTTTTTTGGGTAGAGCGACAAGCTGCCCTTCCACGGTTACGTCGTGGGATAAAGCGTCTATGCGCAGACTGCCGACCTCATAAAGATGAGCGGGCACCGCTGCTTCCGTCCGGATCAACGTTCTGCGGAGGATCGTCGTTACGCGTGCGACCAGCTCGTTCGGGTCGAATGGCTTGACCAGGTAATCGTCTGCTCCCATTTGCAAACCCTCAATCCGCTCATCCACGTGGCCCCTGGCTGTCAGCATCAGGATCGGCACATCGCTCGTCGTGCGGATTTTCTTGCACACCGACCAGCCGTCCCGCTTCGGCAGCATAATATCGAGCACGATAAAGTCAGGCTGCAGCTGCTCAAACTGCGAGAGCGCCTGCTCGCCGTCATTCGCGGTCACCACCGCATAGCCGCTTTTCTCCAAATACAGCTTCGTGATCCGGCAAATATTATGATCATCGTCTACCACCAAAACGTTTTTCACATGACACCTTCCCCTGAACATAGGATCTATGACTCCATCATAATGGATATTTGTGAACAAAAAATTTATTTTTGCTGGAAAACCACACGCCCAAACAAACAAAAAAAATCCTAGCCTAAGCTAGGATTTCCCTCTACACACTACACCTCAAACGAGCTCTTCAGCGAAACAATCAAGTTAAACACGAGTTTCTCGCTTGTCGTATACTTCGGATCCACGTTAAAGTATCCGTGGCGGAAAAACTGGAATTTATCATGCGGCTTCGCATCTTTCATACCCGCTTCCACAAACCCTTGCACGATTTGCAGCGAGTTCGGGTTCAGGTTTTCCAGGAAGGAAGCATTCTCGTCCTCTTGGTCATCCAAAATGAGCGGCTCATACAGACGGAACTCCGCCGGCACGGCGCTTTTCGCATCGACCCAGTGGATCGTGCCTTTCACTTTACGGCCTGTAAAGCCGCTGCCGCTCTTCGTCTCTACGTCATACGTACAGTGAAGCTCGATCACTTTGCCGGTGTCGTCTTTGACGAAGTCGTTGCATTTGATGAAGTATGCATGCTTCAGACGCACTTCATTGCCCGGAAATAACCGGAAATATTTGTTCGGCGGATTTTCCATGAAGTCGTCTTGCTCGATGTAGATCTCACGGGAGAAAGGAATTTGGCGATGGCCCATTTCCGGGTTCTCCGAATTGTTCTCGGCATCCAGCATTTCAACGCCATCCTCCGGATAGTTGGTGATAACCACTTTCAGCGGATTGAGAATCCCCATCGTGCGGAGCGCCTTCAATTTCAAATCCTCGCGGATAAAATGATCCAGCATCTTGGCATCGACCGTACTGTTGCTGCGGGCAACCCCGATTTCACGGGCAAAGTTCCGAATCGCTTCAGCCGTAAAACCTCTGCGGCGCAGTCCGGAAATGGTCGGCATCCGCGGATCGTCCCAGCCGTCGACAGCTTGCTCGTCCACGAGCTGTTTCAGCTTTCTTTTGCTCATCACAGTGTTCGTGAGATTCAAGCGTGCAAATTCATATTGTCTCGGCACATTCGGCATTTCGCACTCGCGGATCACCCAGTCGTAGAACGGGCGTTGATCCTCGAACTCCAAAGTACAGATGGAATGCGTGACGCCTTCGATCGCATCCTCAATCGGATGAGCGTAAGCATACATCGGGTAAATGCACCAAGCATCCCCTGTATTGTGGTGGTGCGCATGAACGACACGATAGATCACCGGATCACGGAAGTTGATATTCGGCGAGGACATGTCGATCTTCGCGCGAAGCACGCGTTCGCCGTCCTTGAATTCCCCTGCGCGCATGCGCTCGAACAAGCTGAGGTTTTCCTCCACGCTGCGGTCACGGTGCGGACTGTTGGTGCCAGGCTGTGTCAACGTTCCACGGGTTTCGCGAATTTGCTCCGCCGTTTGATCATCTACATAAGCCAAGCCTTTGTTAATCAAAATCACCGCGCGGTTGTACATTTCCTCGAAATAATTCGAAGCAAAGAAGAGACCGTCCCATTTAAAACCGAGCCATTCGACATCCGCTTTAATGGATTCCACGTACTCCGTATCTTCCTTGACAGGATTCGTATCGTCAAAACGGAGGTTCGCTCGTCCTTTGAACTCATCCGCCAATTCAAAATTTAGAACAATCGACTTCGCATGCCCTATATGAAGGTATCCGTTCGGCTCTGGGGGGAATCGGGTTACGACCTGGCTGACTTTGCCTGAATTCAAATCTTCGATTACAATATTCTTAATGAAATTGGATGGGGTGCTCGTTGGAGTCTTCGTTTCCATATTGTGCCAGCCTTTCTCCCAAAGGTTAAAGTTTTATTTTCTATCATACACTAAAAGACACATAAATATAAAGGAGCCCTAGCGATGGAAACATTCGAGCATTATTTGGATAAATACGCAGAACTCGCAATTCGTGTTGGATTAAATGTACAAAAGGATCAAACGGTCGTCATCATGACACCGATTTCTTGTGCCGACTTCGTCAGAAAGCTGACCAAGAAAGCGTACGATGCGGGTGCCAGAGACGTCGTCATTGATTGGGATGACGATGAAGTGAAGGCGCTTCGTCTGAAGCATGCCCCGGAGTCCACACTTCGTGAATACCCGATGTGGCGGGCTAAAGGCCTCGAAGAAATGGCCGAGAACGGCGCAGCTTTTTTACAAATTTACGCACCGAATTCCGATTTGCTTAAAGATGTTGACCCTGAACGTGTGGCCATCTCCAGCAAAACAGCGGCTACCGCACGCGAAGGCTTCCTAAACTACATGCGCAACAATAAAGTCAGCTGGTTGATGGTCTCTTACCCAACAGCGGAATGGTCCGCTAAAGTATTCCCGGATTTGAGCGAAGCCGAGCGCATTCAGAAGCTTTGGGAGCAAATTTTCAAACTTACCCGCGTAGACAAAGAGGATCCGGTTGCCGCATGGAACCAGCACATTAAGACTTTGACCGATAAGCAAAACCTGCTGAACAGCAAAAAGTACAAACAGCTGCATTTCAAAGCGGAAGGCACCGATCTGTACATCGAGCTTGCGCCCAAGCATCAATGGGTTGCCGCAGGCAGCGAAACCGAGAACGGCACCTTTTTCATTCCGAACATACCGACGGAGGAAGTGTTCACCATGCCTGCCAAAACAGGCACAAACGGAACCGTGCGCAGCACGCTGCCTTTGAGCTACCAAGGCTCGCTCATCGATCGCTTCACGCTCACTTTCGAGAACGGCAAAGTCGTGAAAGCGACCGCTGAAGTAGGGCAAGAAGTGCTGAACAAAATGCTCGATATGGATGAAGGCGCCCGTTACTTGGGCGAAGTCGCGCTCGTGCCGTTCGATTCGCCGATTTCAAACTCCGGATTGATCTACTACAACACCTTATTCGACGAAAATGCTTCCTGCCACATTGCGTTAGGTAACTCGTATCCTTTCACAATTGAGGGCGGAACTTCTATGAGTCTTGAAGAGCTTGCCCAAAATGGTTTTAATAAAAGCTTAATCCACGTCGATTTCATGATCGGCTCAGCGGACATGGAAATCGATGGCCTGGCTGAAGATGGGACGCGCGAGCCTTTGTTCCGCAAAGGCAACTGGGTCTAAGCGTGACAAGGCGAAAGCCTAAGCAGCAAGAAGACCGCCAAATCAGGAGCACAGGCTCCTTAACATGGCGGTCTTTCTTTATTCAAGATCTTCGCGTTTGTGGTACCGGTAAGTTTTGACGACAGCCGACTCTTTCAATTTCCACTTGCCTTTGTGCCACTTCCATACGGAGGTAGCATAACCGAGTGTATCGGCATTCGCAATGCCGGTAATTCGCTGAACACCTTTCAGTTCGCAGCTGCCGTCGCCCTTCTTATCCACCGGCATCAAGAGACTATATGCGTCTACGTTCACGATAATCGGTTTGACGACCTTGCCGTTTTTGTATACGCCGAACTTCTCGTAGTCGTCTTTGCGGTCTTTGATGTCGATTCTGAACGATTTTCCGGTCTCTTCGATCTTCATTTTCACCACATAGTTATTCTTAAAAGTGGCCTGGACCCGAAGCGGCGCAGGCAGCGGAATCGCGGTCGGCACGTTATTTTTCAGCGAATACATGTAAAAGGTCGATAACCCGCCGCTTCCGCCATTTTCCGCAGAGACATAAATTTGAGGCAGCTTCTCCCCGATAAAATCGCAGAACTGCATGTTCGGATTGTATCCCCCTTGCAGAGGAATGACGACCTGCGTCTGACCCGGGCTCGAGACAACAATGAACAGTTTGTCATAGTAAGGGCTGTTCATGTCCAACTTGGAACCGACGAGGGCCACATGATCCTTCACTCCGTCGCCGGTCACATCGATATCACGGGTCTGGATGAGCTGCCCCTGCTGCCCGGGCTGGACCGACGGTGAAGGGGACCGTTCATCGTTCGTTTCCGCTTGGGCTGCGCCCTGCCCTCCGAAACATAGACAGCCCAGAAGCAGGCCGATCGCTGCTGAATGCAGGGCTATTTTAGCGCTTTTTTGAAACATGTGAATCATCAGACTCCCTCAATCTTGGATTTGAATACGGCTTATTGTTTCAAATTTTCCCAAGATGTATGTATGCGGGAACCCTACAGAACAGGAGGCTTACGATACTTCGTCGCCTGCTCAAAAGCATACCCCAAGGCGAGCAGCTTCCCTTCGCTGAAAGCCCCTGCGGAAAACATGACGCCCATCGGCCCCTCAGCCGTATAGCCGGCAGGTACGTTCAGCAGCGGATAGCCGGCACGGGCGGCAATGTCATAGCCTTCGTCGCCAGGGAAAAACAGCGCATCTAACTGATGCTCCGCCAATACATGATCGATGCCGCGAGCACGGGTAAGCTCCTGATAGTTAGCCAAATTACGGAGATATTCCTCCTCCGTCAGTGTGCCGCTTGTTTCGTCCGACCAAATCAGCGTATTTTGTCCATACACCAGCGCCTTTTCTGCATTCTCGCTATTGAACGCAATGACCTCCTGTAAAGTATGCACAGGAACGGAAGCATCGAGCTTGGATAAATAGTCGTTGAGATCTTTTTTGAATTCATAGCGCAGCACTTCATAATTCCACTCGGCCTGCTCGCATGGCAGCGATACAGGGTCGATTACAACCGCTCCCTGCTCGCGCAGTGTGTGAATAGCCTTCTCGGCAAGGAGTCGGGCCTCTTCGCTCAAATCCTTATAGAACCAGCGGGGAATGCCAATTCTTGCCCCTTGCAGACTTTTTGCGTCCAAGAAGGTTGTATAGTCGCTCGGACGGCTGCTCCCTTCGCTCGCCAAACTCAGGGGATCCCGCACATCAACGCCGGTCAGTGCGCCCAGCAGCAGCGCTGCATCAGTGACTGTCCGAGTCATAGGTCCCGGCGTGTCCTGCGAGTGAGAAATCGGAATAATGCCTGTGCGGCTGAGCAGTCCCACTGTCGGCTTTAGGCCGACCAAGCTGTTATGATGCGCAGGATTTACGATGGAACCGGACGTTTCCGTTCCGATAGTCGCTGCCGCGAAGCTGGCTGCAGCCGCTGCGCCGGAGCCCGAGCTGGACCCGCCAACCTCGAACTGTCCCGGTCCATACGGGTTCAAGACTTGCCCGCCCCGGGAGCTGTAGCCTGACGGCATCGGCCCGGACATGAAGTTGGCCCATTCCGTCATATTCACCTTCCCGAGCAGTACGGCTCCGGACTCCCGCAGCTTGGCGGCGATGAAAGCATCTTCAGCCGCCAGCGATTGTGCCAGCGCCAAAGAACCTGCACTCGTATGCATATGGTCCCCTGTGTCGATATTATCTTTAAGCAGGATCGGGATGCCATGCAACGGTCCCCGGCTTCCTTGCTTTTGACGCTCGTCATCAAGCTCTTGCGCGATCCGGAGCGCATCCGGGTTGATTTCCAGTACAGCGTTAATGCGCTTGTTAAACTTTTCTATTCTTTTCACATACAAAGCAACGAGCTCGGCAGCACGGATTTCACCCGCTTCCATGGCCTTTTGCAGGGTTGTGATATCAGCTTCTACAATCCAGTAATCCGGTTTTTCCGACATATTTGATCGCCTCCTGTAAGATTCGAGACATGACTACCTGAGTTATACTATACTCTTTATGTGGGTATTTTTGGAATACATTTCAGCGGGCATCCTCCGCTCTTCTAAATAAGGCAGGTGACTCTCATGCAATTGATCAAACGAATAACGGACAGCGATATGCTGGGCGGCGAGCCTCAATTTATGATCCAGGTATCTCGCTATGCGTCGAGAGGTATTTTGGTCGATAGCCTGATGAATGTCGCGATGATGTATATGTCGGAATCCGATCTTTACAAGCTGCCTGGCGGCGGGATCGAGAATAGCGAACATCCGGAAGCTGCTTTTATACGTGAAATTAAGGAAGAAACAGGATACGGCGCTGAAATTACGCATGAGCTGGGCGTTATCGAGGAACATAAGAACCGCAATGGCTTTATGCAGCTCTCCTACTGCTACATAGCCAAAGCGCATCATCTTTCCAGCGCGCCCACGCTGACGGAAAATGAATTGCGGCTGGGCATGTCGTCCGTATGGATGACGCCGGGCCAAGCCTTGGAAGCAATGAATGACTCCCTGCGCAAATGTCACCGATATTCGGCGAAATTCATGCTTTTGCGCGATAAAACCATCCTTGAGCATGCGATTAACCTTCTCGCCGGACAAGGCAACGCTTATGAAACGTATTGAATCAGTGAGGTGCTATTTTTGAAGATTGACCGTTTGCTTGCCATTACTATGCTGCTATTGAACCGTAGAAGAATAAGCGCGAAGGAACTTTCAGAGCGTTTTGAAGTGTCTTTGCGAACGATATACCGGGACGTAGAAGCCATTAACCAAGCGGGTATTCCTGTCGTATCCTTTGCCGGCTTAAGCGGAGGATATGAAATTATGGACCAGTACCGGCTGGAGCGCCAATTCCTGTCGCTGGAAGAGCTGCAATCGATCATCGTCGGGCTAAAAGGGATTCGTTCCACGGTCGGTGACCAGGAAGTCGGCAACCTGCTCGATAAAGTCGGCGCGCTCGTAGCCAAATCGGAGCAAAACACAGCCGCCAGGCTGGACGATCAGCTCATCATTGACATGAACCCGTGGCGGCGAGGCAGCGAGGATAAAGAAAAGCTGACTACGCTGCGGAACGCGATTAAGGAATCGAGACAGATCACTTTTCAATATGTCTCTTCCCAAAGCGAGCAATCCGTCCGCACAACGGAACCTATGAGCATCGTAGCCAAAGGATTTGGCTGGTATTTGTACGGCTACTGCCTGCTTCGTCAAGATTTCCGCATTTTCCGGTTATCCCGCATGAAGGAAATTGAGGTGCTGCCCGAAACGTTCGAACGCCGAACGGAAGCTGTAGGGCCGCTACATTATGGCTGGGGCAAAAGAGACTCCGCTCCCCTGATCACCATGGTGCTGCATGCACAGCAGAGCATTCAAGCGCAGATTGAAGATTACTTCCAGCCAAAGCAGATCGCTTATCAGCCGGACGGCTCCATGATCATTACCGCCCAGCAGCCGGACGAGCCATGGCTGCTGGGCATGCTGCTCGGCTTGGGTCCAGGCGTCCGTGTTCTGGAGCCCGCTCATCTGGCGGCAGCCATGAAAGAAAGAGCTGAAAAAATCGTACAGCTCTATTCGTAACCCTGACATTATGCTGTCAGTAGGGTTTGTCTATACTGAGGGTATATCCAATCTGAGGAGGCTTTCCCTATGTTTAGAACAATTCAAAATTTCGTAAATGAATGGAACCACGAATCTCAAGCGACTCAGCGCGTATTCGACACATTGACCGATGCATCCCTTACCCAACAAATCGCGCCGGACTTCCGTCAACTCGGGCAGCTGGCTTGGCACATCGCCACAACCATCCATGAGATGACTTCCCGCATGGGCCTCATCTTTGAAGCACCTGAAGGCGAAGAGCATGCGCCTTCCTCCGCCAAAGCCATCGCCGATGCCTACCGCGCCCAAGCGGCTGCACTGACGAACGCCATCCAGTCCCAGTGGACAGATGCCAAGCTTGCGGAGTCCACCGACATGTATGGCGAAACGTGGGTGAACGCGACGACGCTGCGGATCTTTATCTCGCACGAAATTCACCACCGCGGTGAAATGATCGTGCTGATGCGTCAAGCCGGCTTGCGCGTGCCGGATTTCTACGGACCGACTCGCGAGGATTGGTTGGAACGCGGGATGCAGCCGCTTATCTAGTAACAACTGAGCCAACACCAAAAGGACGAAACCATCCCTCCCAAGGGGCGTTTCGTCCTTATTATTTTTGGTCGCGGCCGCTGCAACTAATGGGAAAATCTCTTCTCGATCTTCTTACTTAACACCATTGAAACCCCAACGAATAGAACCACATAGAGAAGCCTGAATGGATTCTCGATAAACCGGTGAAGATCATAGCCGATAAAAGAAACCGACATGACCATAACCGCTTTGCCAGCAAGCACCGCAACCAGAAACGAACGGAATCTCATTCCGACGAGCCCCGCCGCCATATTGATAACGACGAAGGGACCCACGGGAAAAAGACTGAGCAGGAACACATAATTAAAAGCCTGCCGGCGAGCCCAGACCAGACTTTTCTGCACCTTGGGCTTTTGCGACCACCGCACTAAATAGGGATGGCCGGCCACTTTTTTTACAATCGCAAACGTCACCAAGCAGCCGCCCACAATCCCGATCCATGAGTACAAAAAACCGAGCCACAGCCCGTATACAGCCGCGTTAACGCTAATAATAACAAGCGTCGGCAGAGGCGGAACGAACGATTTCATAAATGGAAGAAGAAGACCGGGCAAAGGGCCCAGCGACCGGTATTTATCGACCAGCATGGCCAAATTCTCTTCCGTCATATAGGACAAAAGCTCTGTCAATCCCATAGGGGACACACCTACTTTGCTTGCAATAATGAATGGCGAAAGCTCCGCCGTCTATAGGCATGATAGCACATTCTGCAAGACATGAGCACTTTTGAGTGAGAATGAGCTGGCGGAGCCATAAAGAGCCCTCAACCATGTTGGTTGGGGGCTTTGATGAACCATGGGCTGCTTCGGACACGTGTTGGGCTACGACTGAGGGCAAGGCCAGGGCAGCCTCGCCATAAAACAGAGGCTATCCCCGGCGCAAGATGCTCACGCCTCGAGCGGGCTCACCGCCTCATGGAGCAGCTGCTCCAGCTCGGCGGTGTAAGCTGCACGCTGCGTTTCGTCCCAGCCGAAGCGCTCGGCCATAAAGGCGATGGCAGGCGCCTTCCACTGCTTTGCCCACGCGATATCGAAGAAGAGGGCCCCCGTGCGGCGGATGAAGAAATCCGCCGGCTTCACAGCCATCTCGCACTCGATCGCGTACACGAGCGCAGCGAGCACAGCGGCAGGCATCCCCCGGTATGCCGCCTCATCCCAGTACTGCGCCAGCAGCTCGTACACGGCATCCACGTTGGAGCCGTACCGCCGCGCCAGCAGCGCAGCATCCGCATGCGTCAGCCCCATCCGCTGGCCTTGGCTGGCCTTGCTCTGCAAGAACGGCTCCAGCCTCGCGGAGCCGCCAACATCGCCGCCGGAAATCGGCAGCGTGCGGGTGCGGCTCGGCGACAGCGCAGCCGCCGCGGCCGATCCCTCCGCCACCAGCATGGCGGCGATTTTGTCCACGACCGTCTCCGCCATTTTGCGGTAGCCGGTCAGCTTGCCCCCGGCCATCGAGATGAGGCCGGAGTCCGATATGAAGATTTCATCGCGGCGCGAAATCTCCGAAGGATCTTTGCCCTCCTGGTGGATCAGCGGGCGCAGCCCGGTCCAGCTCGACTCGACGTCAGCCTCCGTCAAGCCGAGGGTCGGGAACATCTCGTTGGCCGCTCGCAGCACGTACGCACGGTCCGCCTTCGTAATCCGGGGATTCACGATATCCCCTTTATAGTTCGTGTCCGTGGTCCCCACGTAGGTTTTACCGTCGCGCGGAATCGCGAACACCATCCGCCCGTCCGGCGTATCGAAATAAATCGCCTGCCGCAGCGGAAACTTGCTCTGATCGAACACCAAGTGCACGCCTTTGGTCAGATGGAGCGTTTTGCCCTTCTTCGAACGATCCATTTCGCGCAGCGTATCCACCCATGGACCAGCCGCATTCACGATCTTGCTCGCATATAGCGAGTAAGACGGATTTGCTCCCGCGCCCGAGCCGTTACCGCCGAGCTGATCAGCCACCCGAACGCCAACCAGCTTGCCATTTTCAACAAGCAGCTCCTCCACTTTTGCGTAATTTACGGCTTGAGCCCCCAGCTCCACGGCTTTTTTCATGACTTCAATCGTCAACCGCGCATCGTCCGTCCGATATTCCACATAATAGCCGCCGCCTCGCAGGTCTTTCTTTTTCAAAAGAGGCTCATGACCCAGCGTTTCCTGAGGACTGAACATTTTACGGCGCTCCGCTCGTTTGACTCCCGCTAAGAAATCATAAACCCTTAAACCAAGGGAGGTAGACAGCTTGCCGAACGTGCCCCCTTTATAGAAAGGCAGCAGCATCCACTCCGGCGTCGTCACGTGCGGACCATTTTCGTACACAATCGCCCGCTCTTTGCCCACTTCAGCAACCACTTTCACATCCAACTGCTTCAAATAACGCAGTCCTCCGTGTACTAGCTTCGTCGACCGGCTCGACGTCCCTGCGGCAAAATCCTGCATATCAATAAGCGCCGTGCGAAGTCCTCTGCTTTGCGCATCAAGCGCAATACCCGCTCCGGTTATGCCCCCGCCGATTACTATTAGATCAAATGTCTGCTCCGACATGCTTTGCAGGATGTCCTTTCTTTTTAACCCGCTAAAGTTGTGTACCATCTCTGTCATCTCTGTCATCCCAATCTCTCCCCTCGAAGTATGAAAATAAAAGCCATAACAGACCTAAACACGTTCATTACGTGCAGGTCGCCATGGCTTCTCCTAGTCTCCAACCGAATATTAACTTGTTATAAAAGTTATGATTACCTATTATTTAAAAGCCATCGCGGCTCCAACCGCTTTTTTCCAACCGCCGTAAAGCTTTTCCTGCCGCTCAGCTGCCATTGCAGGCTCAAAAGCCTCATCCACCTGCCACTGCGCCGCAATCTCCGCTTGATCCTTCCAAAAGCCAACCGCCAGCCCCGCCAAAAATGCTGCACCAAGCGCCGTTGTCTCACTAATGACCGGACGATCTACCGTAACGCCCAGCATGTCGCTTTGGAACTGCATGAGGAAATTGTTTTTTACCGCTCCCCCATCGACCCGCAGCTTCGTCAGTTCAATGCCGGAATCGTCCTCCATCGCCTGCAGCACGTCCTTCGTTTGATAGGCAAGAGATTCGAGCGTAGCCCGGATAAAATGCTCCTTCGACGTCCCGCGCGTCAGTCCGAAAACAGCACCGCGCACGTCACTATCCCAGTAAGGCGTACCCAAACCGACAAAAGCCGGAACCACGTATACGCCGTCCGTCGACTCCACACGCTGCGCATAGGCCTCGCTGTCTTGAGCCGTTTCGATCATCCGCAGCCCGTCACGCAGCCACTGAATCGCCGAGCCGGCTACAAAAATGCTGCCTTCCAAGGCGTATTCAACTTTCCCGTTCAGCCCCCAAGCAATGGTCGTCAAAAGGCCGCTGCGCGACGGTATCGCGTAATTCCCCGTGTTCATCAGCATAAAACAGCCGGTGCCATAAGTGTTCTTGGCCATCCCTTTTTCAAAGCAAGCCTGCCCGAATAACGCCGCCTGTTGATCCCCAGCCGCACCCGCGATCGGAATCGCCGAGCCGAAAAAGAGGCTCTCCAACGTATGCCCATACACCTCCGAAGAAGAACGCACCTCCGGCAGCATGGAAGCCGGGATATCCAGATGGCCTAGCAGCTCTTCATCCCACTTCAGCTCGTGAATGTTATACAGCAGTGTTCGCGAAGCGTTGGAATAGTCCGTTACGTGCGCCTTGCCGCCGGTGAGCTTCCAGATCAGCCAGGTGTCCATCGTGCCAAACAGCAAATCGCCCTGCTCCGCCTTCGCTCTGGCTCCTTCCACGTGATCGAGAATCCATTTGATTTTGGTCCCCGAGAAATAAGCGTCTATTAGAAGTCCCGTACGTTCCCTAAAAAATGAGCTAAGCCCCTGCTCTTTGAGCACTTCGCAAATCTCGGCCGTCTGCCGCGACTGCCATACGATCGCATGATAAACCGGCATGCCGGTGTGCCGATCCCAGACAACCGCCGTTTCCCGTTGGTTGGTGATGCCGATACCCGCGATTTCCGCCGGCTGCACCCCGGATTCCGACAAAACCGCCGCCATCACGCCCTGAATCGACAACCATATTTCATTCGCATCATGCTCCACCCAGCCCGGTTTCGGAAAATGCTGCTTAAACTCCATCTGCGCCGTGTGTACGATGCTCCCTTTGTGATTGAACAAAATCGCTCTGGAACTTGTCGTTCCCTGATCAAGCGAAAGAATATAGGAAGCGGCTTCTGCCATAGTCATACCTCCATAAGTTAGGATCGTCGTTGATAATGCTGCCACAGCTCCGTATTCGAAGTCGTAACGGCTGTCGCTCCGGCCCCCAACGCCTGCTCTACATCCCCTACCGAACGAATGAGCCCTCCTGCAAAAATAGGAATGCCCGAACGCTCCTTCACTTCTTGAATAATGTGCGGAATGATGCCGGGAAGCACCTCGATGTAATCCGGCTGCGTTCGCTCCAGAAGCGTGTAGCTTTTTTCAAGTGCGCTGCTGTCAAGAAGAAAAAGCCGCTGAATGGCCATAAGCCCATTCTGTTTCGTCTTCGTAATGACCGTCCCCCGCGTAGAAATAATCCCGGCAGGGCGAATGCTTTGGCACAGAAACTCAGCCGCATACTCGTCGTTTTTGAGTCCTTCAATTAAATCCGCGTGCAGCAGCAGCTTTTTGCCATTGGCCCGGCCCAAATCGACAATATTTTTCAATTGTCCGATATGGCTGTCCAGCAGCACGATATAGGTATAAGAGGATTTCAGCAGCTTCTCCAAATCCTTCATTTTGCGAATCGCCGGTAAAATCCGTTGCTCTTGCAAAGACAAACTCATCATCTCCGTTCCTTCGTTCCTGTGCGTCCCTGCGGGTTAGACAACAAAAAACTCACGTAAAGATGCACCAATTATATGCAATTGGCATCCTCCGTGAGTCTCCTGTTCTCCGTCACATGTTATTAACTTACTTTCCATTCTACCGACACCTGCTTCGCCTGTCAATGAGAACAGTACCCATTTCAGTTAGGTCGAAAGCGCCTTGCGTACGGCTAAAATGTATTTCGATTGGTCGAGCGGGTTTACGCCCCGACGCCTGCGCTCCGCATGCACGTCTGGCGGACTCGGCTGATAACCGCCGAACGACGACGTGATGACTCCCCTGCCGCCGGACATCGCGCTCAGCTTCACCGGATAGTCCAGCGAAGTGGCAACGGGCAGCCGGCCCTCTACCACAAACCTGTCGCCGCTAATCTCCGGCGGATCGAAGCTCGCCCGCATCTGCACCAAATCGCTGAGCACCTTCCCGCCGTAGGCTTCCGGAACCGTAATCCGCACTTGCAGCATAGGCTCCAGCAGCGTCGTCCCCGTCTGCGCTAAGCCTTGCATGAGACCCATCGGGGTGGCGACGGCAAAATCGAGCGGATGCGTATGCCACACATGGTGCTCGCCTTCTACGAGCGTTACTTTGAGATCAGTAACTTCCCAACCGAGCAGACCCTGCTGCAGCGCCTCCGGTACGCGGCGCTCCACCTCGCTCTGGTACTGTGCCAGCAGCTGATCGGCGCGCACTTGCGAGGCGTAGACGAGCCCGCTACCCGGACCCCCCGGCTCGATGCGAAAGCGCAAAATCGCCCAGCACGGCTTGGGCATCGTATAGGCAATGAAGCCTTCGCCCGGCTGCGAAGGCGTTTCTTTATAAATGACGGAAGGCTGATCGAACCTTGCCTGCAGTCCAAAACGGGAAGCCAGCAGGCTCGTCAAAATCTCCAGCTGGATCGCGCCCATCACCTTCACGTGCAGCTCGCGTTCCTCCTGCAGCCATTGGAGATCAAGCAGCGGATCCTCGTCCGTAAGCTCTTGGAGCGCGGCGACGAGCGCCGGGTAGTGCGCATCGCTCTCTGCATGCACCTGCACAGTCAGCAGGGGCACCGCGAGCCGCGGAGCCGGCGGTACAGCGTCAGGGCTGCCCAGCACGTCGCCGATCCGCACCTGCGTCAGTCCGCAGACGGCCGCGATATCGCCCGCCGCGACAAAACCGATATCCTCGGCGCGGCGCCCGTCGATTTTGCGAATCTGGGTCACCTTCTCCTCCACGCCCTGCGTGGCATTGAGCACGGTGTCCCGGTTGCGGATCGCCCCCTCGTAGAGGCGGACGTACGCCATTCTGCCCATGGTCTTGTCCCGCTCGACCTTGAATACAACGGCCGAAAGCGGCTGCTCCGCGCTGCCGCCCGGCCCGGGCAAATAATCGAGGATAGCTTCCATTAGCTCCTCGATGCCAAGCCCTTTGCTCGATGCGCCCACGAGCAAAGGATAAGCCTGCCCCTGCCGCGCGTACCGCTGCAGGGCAGCTTTGACTTCGCGTGCCGGGGTGGGCACGCCTTCGATGTAGCTCGCGAGCAGGTGCTCGTCGAGCTCGGACAGCTTTTCGACCGCTGCCGCGAGGTCGAAGCCGGGCGCATGCGCGCCCTCTTGGAACACGCTCGCTCCGCCGCGGAACGTGTCTTCAGCGCCGAGCGGTGCATAGATCGGCACCGCCATGCCCGTGAGCTGCTTGTGGATGTCGCGCAGCACCCTCTCTGCATCGGCGCCAACGCGGTCCATTTTATTCACGTACAGCAGAGTTGGAATCTTGAGCGACTGAAGCGCGTGCCAGATCATCTCCGTCTGCGACTGCACGCCTTCAACGGCGGAAACAATCAGAATCGCCCCGTCCATCACTCGCAGGGAGCGCTCCACCTCCGATAGGAAGTCTACGTGTCCGGGGGTGTCCACCACATTAACAGACGTGTCCTTCCATGTAAAAACGGTCGTCGCACTGCGCACCGAAATGCCGCGCTCCCGCTCTACATCCATGGAATCCGTTTGCGCGGTGCCGCTGTCCACACTGCCTAGGGCGCGGATTCTCCCGCTATGATACAGCAGATGCTCAGTCGTCGTCGTTTTACCCGCGTCCACGTGGGCGAAAATTCCCACATTCCTACGCGGAATTTGTAACTCCTTGCCCTTTGAGTCGGTCATTGAAGTGCTCTGCTCCTTCTATTTACCAGTCTTTGTCCTCCTATTATACTTGAAGAACAGGCACCAAAGAATCCTTATACCAGAAGTACATCTGCGCACATCAATCAAGGTGACTTTCAAGGAGGCAAGCTGCTATGACGGACAATGCTCATTCTGATGAACAAGATCCATCTGTTTCAACACACACAGCCATCCTGCTTCATAAGGAACATCCTGCCATCCTAGCGCTTTCCGAGGCCGACAGCCGGTTAGCCTGCCTCATCCGCCTTGTCGGCGAGCTCACTTTGAGGACAAGCTCCTCTCCCTTTGAGTCGCTGGCCATGTCGATTATTTCCCAACAGCTCTCCGCTAAAGCGGCAGCGACCATTAAGGCCAGAGTGAAGCTTGTCGTACCGGAGTTCACGCCTGAGCTGATCCTTGCCGCAGATGAGGCTGCCATCCGGCAGTGCGGGGTCTCCTTCCCCAAGATCCGCTACATTCGCGATCTCAGCAGCAAAATTTTGGCCGGAGAGGTACGGCTGGACTCTTTGCAGGTACTGGATAACGCTGAGCTGCTGAAACAGCTCACAAGTGTCAAAGGCATTGGCGTATGGACAGCCGAAATGTTCATGATTTTCGCCTTAGGCAGACCGGACGTCATGTCCGTCGGCGATGCCGGCCTCCAGCGCGCTGCCCGCTGGCTTCACCAGCTGGAAGAGCGCAAAGACGGCAACTATTTGGCGCAAATCGCGTCGCCATGGGCCCCCTACCGCAGCTTCGCTTCCCTCTTTTTATGGCGGGCCGTCGATCTGGGCTTCGTGGATTCCGGCCTCCCAGTGGAGCCCTGTCTGGACGCGAGCCTCACTTGAGGCAAGGTTCTCCACTGGTGTAAAGCTTGTTTTGCTGCGTTATCGGAGACATTTTGCGGTTTTGGTGTGAGTTAGTGCTGAGAAACAACGTTACAGAGTGAGTTAGTGCTGAGGAAACAGCTGAAAAAAAGTGAGACGCCCTTTTTGGACGTCTCACAGAGATTTCACCACACCAACGCTGCCGAGAGAGCCTTTTCGGACCTCTCGCGAGACAATATTGCTCTTTGTCTCATCCATTCTCCCTGAGACGTCCCCTTTTGGGACGTCTCACAGAGATTTCACCACACCAACGCTGCCGAGAGGGCCTTTTCGGACCTCTCGCGAGACAATATCGCTCTTTGTCTCATCCATTCTCCTCCGAGACGTCCTTTTTGGACGTCTCACAGAGATTTCACCGCACCAACGCTGCTGAGAGAGCCTTTTTGGACCTCTCGCGATACAATATCGCTCTTTGTCTCATCCATTCTCCCTGAGACGTCCTTTTCGGACGTCTCACAGAGATTTCACTACACCAACGCTGCTGAGAGAGCCTTTTCGGACCTCTCGCGAGACAATATCGCTCTTTTTCACATTCATTCTCCCTGAGACGTCTTTTTCGGACGTCTCCCAGAGATTTCACTACACCAACGCTGCTGAGAGAGCCTTTTCGAACCTCTCGCGAGACAATATCGCTCTTTGTCTCATCCATTCTCCCTGAGACGTCCTTTTTGGGCGTCTCACAGAGATTTCACCGCACCAACACTGCTGAGAGAGTCTTTTCGGACCTCTCGCCAGACAATATCGCTCTTTGTCATGCTCTTCTAGCTCTTCTCACGCTCTTTGCCATGCTCTTGCCATGCTCTTTCTCACTCTCTCCCACGCCTCTCCGCTCCACTTCCCAAAAGGCCCGCTCTCCTCCTACCCTTCATTCCACTCGCTACCGCACATCAAACTTTCCCTCACTGCACCGGCATCCGCAATCCCCGCAAATACGTCTGCAGCAGTCGCCGCAAGCTCTCGTCGCGCTCGAGTTCCATGCGGAACCCGTTTCTATGTTCAAGCGACGCGAACCCATGCACCATACTCCGGAAACCGCGCACCACATGCAGCGCATCTTCCTCGCTCAACCCGTACGGCGCAAGAATCCGCAGCAAAAAAAACACAACCTCGCTGCCCGCCTCCTTCAATTCAGGATCCTCATAGTCAGGCAAGAAGGAGATCGCCTCATATAAGCCCGGATGATTTCTCGCGAATTTCACGTAGGCAAAGCCCGCGGCAAGCAAGGCATCGTCTTCCGCTTTGCCGATCACCGCCTCAACCATGGCGGCTTTAATCAGCACCAGCCCACGCCGGGAAAGCAGCCTCCGAAGGTCGGGCAAGCCTTTGATATGATTATAAAGCGATGGTGTTTTTACGTTTAATTTGGCTGCTAACGCGGCTAAAGTCAGCCCCTCCACCCCTTGGGCGTCTGCGATTTCAACAGCTGCCTGCAGTACATTTTCTGCGTCTAATCCTGGTCGTTGTGCCATTAATGTCCCATCCCTCTTCTTCTTCTCTACATGTTAGCTGCTGCAAACTGAAACTTTCTAGCGGCTTCCTCAATTGCACGATCCATCGCTGCAAGAGGCTGCTCAATCATCATGCCGTGACCGACCGCCAGAACGCTGGGCGCAAGCCCTCTCAGCTTCTGAGCACTCTCCAGCGACAACTCTCTGCTCCAAGTAGCCATGGCCGGGAAAGGAAACCACAACTTCATCAATCCCGAAACCGCCACCCCGCCGCGGACTTGAAACGCATCTCCGGCAATCAAAGCCCGGCTGCGAACATCGAGGAAAGCCATCAACCCAGGCGTATGTCCGGGAGCGGCAATAGCCTGCAGTGACCCTATTCGGTCACCCTCCTCCAGCAAAACATCCGGCTTCGTCCGTAACGACTTCGGAACGTCTCCCTTGATCGGTAGATTCGGTTCACTGGCTTCCAGTTCCTTGCTGCCTTCCAGCAGCTTGGCATCTCTTCTGGAGATATAGACCTTTGCCTGCGGCAGCTCATTTTTCAAACCGTCCAGCGCCCCAACATGATCGCCGTGTGCATGCGTAAGCACAATGCGGGTAATTGGCTTACCGATGCGCGCCGCTGCCTCAAGAATGCCTTTGACACTGAATGGCAGTGCCGCATCGACAAGCGTTAATTCATTTTCTTCCTCAACTAAATAACAATTTACCGGAAAAAACCTTGGCATAAAAGCCACCTGATACAAAAAACCGCTTTGCGTTACTTTCATTCTGAACGCCTCCTGTTTACTATTTATATTAGTATAATAACTAATAACATTAGTTTTGTAAAGGGGGATTCCACCTAAATCTCATTTCTTTGACCGTTGTGCTAAAATAAAGCTTATCGCTATACCTAATCTTGCTAAAAGTGAGGACATCCTATGAATACTGAAACATTAGAGCTTTTTCGAACGCTGACTGAAATGCAGGCAGCTCCTGGGTTTGAACGGGAAATCCGCAAGTTCGTCCGCGGCCAATTGGAGAAATATACAAACGAGTTCGTCCAAGACGGCCTCGGCAGCTTGTTCGGCGTCCTGCGGGGCGATGAAGCCGGTCCCAAAGTCATGGTCGCCGGACATTTCGACGAGGTTGGCTTCATGGTGAGCGGCATCACCGAGCACGGCACGGTCAAATTCCAGCCCCTCGGCGGCTGGTTCAGCCAAGTTCTGCCCGCGCAGCGCGTGCAGATCATGACCGAGCAAGGGCCGATCATCGGCGTGATCGGCTCAGTGCCCGTACACTTGCTGGACGAAGCGGCACGCAGCAAGCCTGCAGACATCAAGACGATGTACATCGACATCGGCGCAGAAGACAAGGCCGATGCCATCGCCATCGGCATCAAGCTCGGGCAGCAGATTGTTCCCATCTGCCCGTTCACGCCCCTGGCCAATCCGAAGCGGATTATGGCCAAGGCTTGGGACAATCGCTACGGCGTCGGCCTGGCGATTGAGCTGATGAAGGAGCTTCACGGCGGGCCGAAGCTCCCGAATGTGCTGTACGCGGGCGCTACCGTACAGGAAGAGGTTGGCGTGCGCGGCGGACGCACGGCGGCGAATCTCATCCAGCCGGACTTGTTCTACGCGCTGGATGCCAGTGCCGCCGGGGATATGACCGGCGACCGCAGTGCTTTTGGGCAGCTGGGGCGCGGGGCGCTGCTGCGCATTTTCGATCCCACGATGATCACCCACCGTGGGATGGTCGAATTCATTCTGGATACGGCGGAGACGCATAAGATCCCGTATCAATATTTTATCTCGGGCGGCGGAACCGACGCCGGACTGGTGCACGTGCAGGGCAGCGGTATCCCTTCCGCCGTTATCGGCGTCTGCGCGCGCTATATTCACACATCCGCGTCCATTCTTCACGTAGATGACTACGCCGCTGCCAAAGAGCTGCTCATCAAGCTCGTGCTCGCGAGCGATCGAACAACACTGAATACGATTCATGAACAAGCGTAATCACTGCGCATAACCCGCCATCACGGCGGGTTTTTTCATGAAATGTAGAACTCATGTTCCAATTTATGGTATAATTAGTAGAATCATAGGTTCGAAGAAAGAAGGCTGTATATGACGTATATCATTCGCGAAGCAAACTCCCGGGATACCAAGGAAATCAGCAGCTTAGTTTTCAAGCGGACAGGCAAGTTGATTTCTCCCTTACACATCGAGAACAGGCTGCATTTTATGCGTGAAAACCCGGATGAATCGCTCTATGTATATGAGGAGGAGAACCAGATCCTCGGCACTTTAGGTTTTCGTATTCGCCAAGCCGGCGATGCCGTTGTGAAGTTCAGCGAAATCTCCGTCATTTCCATCGAGGAGACTAACAAGAGCCAAACTGCTGCCGATAAGTTAAAAAGCTATGCGGAACAGCTGACCCAAGAGCACGCTTGCTCCGGGATGTGGTGGATCACAGGTTCAGAGAACAATGGCGATAGCCGGAGAGCCAGTGAGCCGCTTGGCTTTCATGAAACAGGATATCGATTCGTCAAAAGATTCCTCTAAAATGCCGAAATTTACTACAAAACTTTGAGGAGTGATTTGCTATGTCAACAGGGTTTAATACAGGGCCGTTTGCTAACCAAGGCGGCGTGGATCTTTTTATTCTTATTTTTACGATTATGGCTGTGCTTATTGGCGGCTTTATCTTATTTATGATCATTAGGGGATTTATCGTTTGGTCATCCAATAATGCCTCTCCCATCCAAAGTCTGGTCTGCAAGGTCGTTGCCAAAAGAATGCAGGTTAGCGGCGGGTCTGGAGATTCAAGTTCAAACACGAGTTATTATGCCACGTTTGAGTTTGAAGATCGCCGCAGATTAGAACTACGCGTGGGACGCGATCAGTTTGGTTATATCGTGGAGGGAGACGAGGGACTACTGACCTATCAAGGCACCAGGTTCAAAGGATTTTCCCGCGATTTGTCCGTTTAAGGCGAAAAACTGCGCATCCTTTACCAAAACTACGCAATTCGAAGCAAATCGACGAAACCGCTAAAAAAGTCAGTAAAAATCTCTTTTTAGCAAATATTCTGAATATTTACAAAATTTTAATAATAGGCTATAGTTGTCTTAGGCTCACTTGAAGGACAAGCCTTACAGCTGGTAAGGACTCCCGACAGTGGCCAGGATATTCTCCACTTAGAAAGGGGATAGTCCAATGGACAACGTTAGCGAAACATGCCCACTTTTCCTTCAAACGACGGAAGAAAAGGTGCGGGAACGGGATACGTTCATAGGGCATGTGGGAATCCAGAGGCGGTAAATGTGTTAAGCGTTTATTCGAGGAAAGGATTCGTAACAACGTAAAGTCGTAATTTGCAACGTGAGTTGGTTGATTGGAGTGTGTGTAGGGACAATTGAATACCTTCAGTGAAACTTAGAGACCACCGGTTATCATCGATAAGCGGCGGTCTCTATTTGTGCGCTTCTTTCATTCTGGCAGTGATAGCCGAACTATAAAAGTTGTCATCTCCTCCGGCTTGCTCTCTACGGAGATCGTACCGGCATGCATATCGATGATCTTCTTGACGATGGACAGCCCCAAACCGTTGCCGCCGGATGTCCGGTTTCTCGATTTGTCCGCTTTGTAGAAGCGTTCAAAAATATGCGGCAGATCTTCCTCTGAAATACAAGCTCCGTTATTGGAAATTCGGATAACAGCTTCTTTCTGATTGCTTGTCGCATGGACCCCGATCGTCCCGCCCACCGGCGTGAATTTGATCGCGTTATGAATTAAGTTCGTCCATACCTGGCCAAGCAGGTCTTCGTCAGCTGTCAGCGTCACCGGCTCCAGCTCGATGTCCATTTCGATATTTTTATCGACCCACTGCACTTCACAGGCAAGAATGTGATTGCGGATTTGCTTGTCGAGCCGGTAGCTTTTCGGTTCAAAAGGGTGATGCTGCGACTCTAACGACGATAATTTGAGCAAATTATCGCTCAGCTTGGAAAGCCGCGTGCTCTCCGCCTCGATAATTTCCAAATAGTGCTTGCGATCCTCCGGGGTGATCGTCTCGTTCTGCAAAGCACGCGAGAAGCCGCTGATGGAGGTGAGAGGCGATTGAATTTCATGGGATACATTCGAGATGAATTCCTGTCTCATTTTCTCCAGCTGCCCTAGCTCCACCGCCATGTTGTTGATGGAATCAACCAATTCTACAAAAGGCCCGTTATGGGGATTATTATCGACAAACACATTGAAATCTCCTCTGGACATGCTCCTGATCGCATGAATCAGCGTTTGAAAAAACTTCATCTGCTCGCTGCGGAAAAACCTGCCCATGATCGACATCGTAATGCCCCAAAGTAACATTCCGCCGATACAGTTAATCAGCTGGACAACCACTTCCGGGGGGCGTTTATTCATATAGGTGAAGATCCACTCTGTCGCATAGAAGACCGCCAGCCAGTACAGAATGATGAGAAGAAAAATCCCTAAGGCGAACAAAGTGCCGCGCACGCGCTTCCCGAGTGACATATTGCTTTTTCGACGCTCCCTGGCCGGTCTTCTTTCCCTCCGTGGCTTTCTGTCCCTCGGCGTCCTCCTGCTCATGACCTCAGCACCTCCATCCGGTAACCGAGTCCCCGAATCGTGGCAATGCGGAAAGCATGCTGCTCCTCCGGAAACCGCTCGCGGAGCCTGTTGATATGAACATCGACAGTCCGTTCGTTGCCCTCATAATCGAAGCCCCAGATCTGCTCGATCAACTGGTCGCGCGAAAATGTTTTGCCCGGATAGCTCGCCAGCTTGTAAAGCAGTTCAAATTCTTTGAGAGGCAGCGTCAAGCTCTCCGAGCCGACAGTTACCTCGTAGGTTTTCTTGTTCATGCTGAGGTCTCCGACCTGAACGGTTTGGGACGAAGCGATTTTATAGCGCTTCAGAAGCGCTTTGACCCGCATCGCCAGCTCCACAGGTTCGAAGGGCTTGACGAGGTAATCGTCGGTGCCCAGCTCGAAGCCTTTGACCTTCTGCGAAGTTTCGCCTTTGGCCGTGAGCATAAGCAGCGGCATCTCATAATGCTCCCGCAGCTCTTTGCACAACTCCCATCCGTCCATATTCGGCATCATGATATCCATGATCACCATGTCGACTTGGACGGTTTCGAGCAGTTTGAGCGCTTCTGCACCGTCTGAAGCTTCGACGACATCGAAGCCTTCGTTCAGCATAAAGACGCGCACCAGCTCACGAATATACGGATCATCATCTACGATTAATATAGGTGCCATTTGGTATTCAGCCTCACTTTATCACTTCTTGTTGGGTCTACTGCCTATCTCCATCTTGCAAATTTCATTGTATGAGAATAGCATAAGGGGCTTTTATAAACTGAATTTAAACCAATGGGGGCGTATCGCGATGTAAGGGCTTTTTTTGGTAAAAAATATGTGATACATTTTGAAGACAGTATCCGTTATGGGGGGATCTCACCTTATGCTTAATAATACATATTCCCAGTTTTCGATGCTAATAGGCGAGGAAGCCGAAGCTGCTTATCAGCATGAGGTGCACGCCGAAGGATATGCCGGCTTCCGCCGCCTGCTCGACGGCTTGACCGAGGCTATCAAAGCTGCCGCCGATGCGGACATCCCCGGGCTTGAACAGGCATTAGCCAAAGCTAGCCGCTTGTTCCCTGAGCCGGTTCAATTCAGCCCCTCGTGGGCATGCATTTGGGCCGAGCTTGAGGCTACCTTAATTGCGAAAAAGCATGTCCTGTCGAGCATTTCACCGGCTGAGCGCACAGGCGAATGGCAGGTCATCATGGATAATCCGCAGGTGGTTCAAGAAGTTGTCTGCTACCCTGGCTTGGACTTCCATGACGCCGCGTACCTGTACGCCTATTTCCGCCCGCAACTGGAGAAGTCGGAGTATATCCGCCTGCAGAAAATCCAAACCGTCATTCAGGAACTTGGGCGCTAGAAGAATGAAGAGGAAGAACTAAAAACTAAAAGCCCATTACCGGGCTTTTCGGGGTTTTAACAGCACCCATTCCACGAGGCAGAAGTTGATCAGCAAGCCGATCCAGACGTTCACTTGCAAAATATCAGCGACCATCTGCTGGACACCGCCTTCAGGAAGATGAAATCCCCGCATAGACGCATATAACAGCATGCAGATCGGAACAATCAATCTGGCTGATATAGCCACCAGCGTAACGGCGTAGCTGCGAATCATCCAAATGCGGTGCTCTGGGAATTGCTTGGAGACTGCGTACCGGAACCCTTTCCAAGTTGTAAACAGCCATAGGAAACTTAACGCTAGGAATGCCATAGCTTTGGTAAAGTTATCGATGTACACGGTAATAACGAGCCCTAAACAACCACTGACCATAACGCTGACGACATAAATACGTCCTAATACCCTGTGTCTGGCCGGAAAACGGATGCGAAACCGCTCGCTGAATTGGAACAAACCGCTAACAAGTGCAAGTAGAGCAGTACCGATATGCAGGACAAGAAATGGATAAAATAATGGAAAGCCCTCATTGAGCTCGCCACGGCTATTGGCAGGATTTAATGTCACATAAGGATACACCGCGGCAATCGCCACGCCTAAAATAATACAAATAGCGACTATGCTCAATTTCTTACTCATCTTTTAGCCCCCGTTTATGATCTGATCTTCACTCCTCCGTTAGTGTAACTCTTTCATCTAAATGCCTTCTAAACAGTTTCTTAAATAAATCTAAAATGCCTCATTTCAGCTTCGACTTCATCCACTCGCACCAGGACAGATCCGCTTCTACTTTGAGGGTAGCTTTTCTTATAAGAACATAATTACCGAACAAAGGGTCATGAATCTCCAGCTCTTCAAGCGCCTTCTTGCTCAGGCATTTGACTTTCTCAAAGCTCTCCCCATACTGCTCCTTTTTCTGTAGATAGTAACTCTCTCGCTCAAGCAGCATTTTCATAGCCTCATCCTTATCTACGAGACCAATGCAGTATACTTTCAACGCGAACTCATCACGGGTTACAGGCGCATCGGTAGGCAGCCCGATCCACTCTTGAAGTGCTTTTAATCCGCTAGCTGTTAACGAATATACTTTTTTATCCGGTTTATCCGACTGTGGCACATGCACAAACGCAACATATCCCTTCTGCTCCAGCTGAGCCAGGAGTGGGTATATTTGGCTGTGCTTCGCCGGCCAAAAAGGCTGAATGTGCTGCATAAGCTCATAGCCTGTTCGGGAATCTTTAGACAAAAGGCTCAATAAGCCATAAGAAAGGGTATTCATAGAAAACTCCTTGTTATGTCATAATTGACATATATGAACTTTGGTAGTATGATGATTTTCATTCAAATTATAGAGAATCCGGAGAGTAAGATCAATGGAGAGTGGAGGTAGCAAGTGAGTAAAGATGATTTACAGCAAGTCCGTTTTTGGCCGATCATGATTGCAATCTTCTTTGGATCTTTCGTGTCGATCCTGAGTATGAGTACAATTAATATTGCTATACCGATTTTGAGCGAACATTTTCATTCCGATTTAAGTAAAATCCAATGGACGATCACAGGGTTTATGCTTGCAAGCGGAACGATTGCCCCTATTACCGGTTACTTGGGTGAGCGGTTCAGTTATAAGCGTCTGTACGTTTTGGCGCTCGTGGGCTTTACCGTTTTTTCATTGCTTTGCGCGATTGCATGGGACGCTTCTTCCCTGATTGCTTTCCGTATTATCCAAGGGGCTTTCAGCGGTCTTATCATGCCGGCAACGATGACTATCGTGTATCAGGTCATTCCACGCGAAAAGCAGCCGATTGCGATTTCCCTTTGGTCCTTATCCGCTATGATGGCACCTGCCATCGGGCCTACTTTGAGCGGCTGGCTTTTGCAAAATTGGAGCTGGCATTGGTTATTCCTTCTTAATGTACCGGTTGGACTCATTGCAACTTATCTCGTTATTAAATTAATTCCTTTTTACCGTCTTTCTGTTCCTAAAAGGTTTGATGCCATCGGTTTATTCACCGTTGTCATCGGCAGTCTTTCTTTGCTTGTCGCCTTCTCCGAAGGCCATGCGTGGGGATGGTCATCCGGCCGTATCGTCGGTCTGTTCGCAACAGGGATCATCATGCTCGGACTCTTCATTTGGAGAGAGCTGAAAGCAGATTCTCCTTTGCTGAATGTTCGTGTCTTGTCTAATACGCGTTACTCTTTAACGCTGATTATTTCTAGTATTGTTACGATCAGCTTGTACTCGGGAACTTTTCTGACTCCTATTTTCCTGCAAAACATTCAGCACGTAACGCCGCTGGACACTGGCTTGATCCTGCTGCCAGCTTCTCTGGCCATGGCGCTCTGCATGCCGATTGTAGGTAAATTATACAGCATTCTTGGTCCGCGCATTCTTATTTTTGTCGGTATTTCCTTGATCGCAATTGGCACATTGACACTCAGTTGGCTGAGCGTCGACGTATCCCGCAGCTATATCCTATTCTGGATGATCGTTCGGAACATCGGGATCGCTTTTGCGACGATGCCAGCGAGCAATGCCGGTATGGAACAAATACCGCGGACACTGTCCGGTCATGCCACATCCATGAGCAACTGGGTGCGCAACGTCTTTGGTTCTTTCGCTATCGCCCTGTTCACTTCGGTACTGGCATCTCAAACCGCGACCCACTCCAAGGAACTCGCTGCCAGCGGAATTAAAGATAAGGCCGTTATCGGTATGCATTCCTTTACGATGAGTGTGAATGATGTGTATTTGCTTGCTACGTTCATCGTGATCGTTGCGCTGCCGCTCAGCCTTTTCATCAGCAAACGTCCGATCGAAAAAGAATCCCCTGCAGCAGTAGCTGCGGTTATCAAGCCTGAAGCGGCTAAATAATATGTTTTGGGAAAGTCCTTGCCTTAGTAAGGGCTTTTCTTTTTTATCTGGCGGGTTCTGAGACGGTTTTTGGGGCTGTCTCGGTTCTTGGATGTGGGCTAAATCTCCAGGTGGCAGGCGACACACTTCAAGACGTATGTTGTATTTTATACAATGATTTGGTTGCTTTCGTGCCCTAGAGCAGCTCTTCATTGTATAAAATACACTCATTTCTCTTGATTTTGCTGATTAGTCCGCTTTCAAGGGCAAATGGTTGTATAAAATACAACATAGCCTGCTGCTGTAGCAAGAAAAGGCACAAATGATTGTATAAAGTGCAATCAAGACGCATCGGAAACTCAGCTCCGATTAATGGTTCAACTTGTTCAACCCCCTCATCACGCATTAATCTCACTAACGAGCACATTTGCCTCTCCCTAGTCACTTACAGCAGCTACCTCTCACATCGGAGGCTCAGCTCCGATTCATCTTCAACTTGTTCAACCCCCTCTTATCGCACCAATCTCACTAACGAGCACACTTACCACTCCCTAGTCACCTACAGTAGCTACCTCTCGCATCGGAGGCTCAGCTCCGATTCATCTTCAACTTGTTCAACCCCCTCTTCTCGCACCAATCTCACTAACGAGCACATTCGCCGCTCTCTTGTCACTTACAGCAGCTACCTCTCGTATCGGAGGCACCGCTCCGATTCATGGTTCAACTTGTTCAACCCCCTCATCACGCATCAATCTCACTACCGAGCACATTTGCCGCTCCCTTGCCCACACACAGCAAAAAGCCTTCAGCCAAGGATTTCTCCTTGCGCCGAAGGCTTTTCTAATTACCCAAGCACCACGCGGTCATCCGACAGCTTGCTGCCGCTGATTTGTTCGAACTCACCGAGCAGCTGCTCTACGGTGAGATCCTTTTTCCGCTCTTCGCTCACGTCGAGGATGATGCGGCCCTTGTCCATCATGATCAGGCGGTTGCCCAACCGAATCGCCTGCTCCATGTTGTGCGTGACCATGAGCGTGGTCAGCTTCATTTCGCGCACGATTTCCTCGGTCAATCGTGTAATGAGCTCGGCCCGCGCGGGATCTAGCGCGGCCGTGTGCTCATCCAGCAGCAGAATCTGCGGCTTGGTAAAGGTCGCCATCAGCAAGCTGAGGGCTTGCCGCTCTCCGCCGGAGAGCAGGCCCACCTTCGCGCGCAGACGACTTTCCAAGCCGATGCCCAGGCGCTGCAGCTGTTCCAGAAATAACGCACGTCTACGCGCGTTAGTACCAAAGCTGAGCCCGCGCTTCTTGCCGCGGGAGTACGCCATGGCGAGATTCTCCTCGATCGTCATTCGAGGAGCCGTCCCCGCCATGGGGTCTTGAAAGACGCGGCCGATCCAGCGGCTGCGCTCGTATTCCGGCAGGTGGTGGATGGTCTCGCCACTGATCGCCACCTCGCCGGCATCCGGCGTCATCACCCCGGAGATGATGTTCATCAGCGTCGATTTGCCAGCGCCGTTACTGCCGATGACCGTGACGAAGTCGCCGGGCTTCAGGGTTAAGTTAATGCCGATCAGCGCAATCTTCTCATCGGCCGAACCCGGGTTAAAGAGCTTGGAAACATTCGAGAGCTTCAGCATCAGCGGCCACCTCCCTTATTGATTTGCACAGCGCGGGCGATGAGCTCGGCGGAGCGCCGTTTGGCGGTTGCCTTTTGCCTGATGGACCTCTGCACGGACGGCAGCACAAGCGCAATGATAACGATAATCGCGGTAATTAGCTTCAAATCGGAGGCATTGAGCCACTCCACACGAAGCGCCAGCGCTACGACGATACGGTACACAATGGAGCCAAGAACAGCCGCCAGTGTCGCGCGGAACACGCTCTGTGAGCCGAAGATCGCTTCCCCGATAATGACCGAAGCCAAGCCAATAACGATCATCCCGATCCCCATGGAGATATCGGCAAACCCGGATTGCTGTGCAATCATCGCACCGGAAAGCGCCACTAAGCCATTGGACAAGCTAACGCCCAGAATGGTCGTGTTATCTGTATTCGCACCGAAGCTGCGAATCATACGGGCGTTATCCCCCGTTGCACGCAGAGACAGCCCCAAATCTGTATGAAGGAACGCATCCAGCAGCAGTTTAAACACAATGACAACGATGAATCCCGCCGCAATCGGAGAGATTGACGTAAACATCGTATCCGCGCCAAGCAGCGAAATGTTCGGTTTCCCCATAATCCGCATATTAATCGAGTATAAGGCGATCATCATCAGAATACCGGATAAAAGCCCGTTAATTTTCCCTTTTGTATGAAGCAATCCCGTACAAGCCCCTGCTGCAAGTCCCCCGGCAAAAGCAGCCAGACATGCGAGCAAAGGCGAATAGCCGTGCGAAATCATAATAGCCGCGATAGCGCCGCCAGTCGTAAAACTTCCATCCACCGTTAAATCAGGAAAATCGAGAATGCGAAAAGTGATATAGACACCAAGTGCCATCAGGGCGTAAAGAAGACCCAGCTCGACGGCGCCGCTCATGGAACTCATCATAATCTAACAACCTCCTATTTTAAAAATAAACAACGTCCGCCACTGCGCCCCAATGGGAGAAAAAAGGGGCGAACGAAAGTGTCGTCCACCCCTCTTGTATCCAAAACATTACTGAATGATGTTTTTCTCTTTGTCTTTCACTGCATTTTTCATAGCATCCGTAACTTCAACGCCTTGCGCTTTAGCTGCTTTCAGGTTCAAGATCAGATCCAGCTTATCCGGAACCGTTACTTTCATGTCGGCTGGTTTCTTGCCGTTTTTCAAAATATCAACAGCCATTTGACCTACTTGATAACCATGATCATAATATTTGAAGCCAACCGTTGCAAAAGCTCCTTTTTCCACGGTATCGCGGTCACTGGAGAAGAACGGAATTTTTTTATCATTAGCAATTTGAATGATGCCATCTACACCGCTAACAACTGTGTTGTCCAGCGTAATCAAGAATGCATCCGCGCGTCCGACCAGCGATTGAGCGGCTTGCTTCACTTCGGATGTATTCGTTACAGGTGCTTTAACCAGCTTGATGTTATGCTTCGCCAAAGCTTGCTCCGCATTTTTCGCCATGATGACAGCGTTCGGCTCTCCTTCATTAATAACAAGACCGACCGTTTTCACTTTCGGCATGTTAGCCGCAACGAAATCCATCAATTGCGCGACCGCCATTGGGTTCGTATCGGATGCTCCGGAAACGCTGCCGCCCGGCTTATCCACATTCGTCACGATCTTAGCTGCAACCGGATCCGTAACGGCCGCAAACAGAACCGGCGCTTTTTTCACTTGCTGTACAACCGCTTGAGCGGATGGTGTTGCGATACCAAGCACCAGATCATTGTCAGCGGAAGCGATTTTTTGTGCGATCGATAAATTGTTCGTTTGATCGCCTTGCGCGTTGTTGAAGTCAACCTTCAGGTTCGTGCCTTCGACAATTCCGGCATCTTTAAGCGCTGCCAAAAACCCTTGACGGGTTGCATCCAAAGAAGGATGTTCCACGATTTGCGAAATCGCGATTTTGTACGTCTTTTGCGCAGCTGCCGTTGCTGCCGGAGCTGTTGACGCACCTCCTGCGGCAGGCGTTGTTGCTGCCTTTTGACCACAACCGGCTACGACCATAAGAGCTGCTGATAATACAAGTGATGCGAGTGCTTTCTTTTTCAACCTAATTACCCCTCTCTTTTGTATCTTATTGGCCAGCTTGAATCCACTGCCCGCTCACCACTTTAACGCTTTCGTTCAGCAAAGTGTAAAGGCGTTGTCAGGTATCCAACTGAGTCTAATTTACCATAGTTTAATTGGCTTGCGTGTTTCCGTCAATCGTTTTATCAATTCTGGTCATATAGGGATGCAATCCCCGGCGATTACTGTCGATAAAAGTCGTGAAGCAGCTCATCCATGACCCGATTCGTCCTAGCTGCCGACCGCCCCGTGCTCGGGCTTTGCCCCACGCCTCTAAGCTCGTCAACGATCATTCCGATTAAAGGCTGCTGAATATGCGCCGGGCCCGGAATCGTCATTTCCTGCACCTGACCATCCTCCGCCTCCACGCGAACGTCCTCGCCGAACGTCGAAAACGTAACCTTGCCGAGACTGCCCACAATCTCGTTCACATCGCTGCGCTTGAAGCTGTTGAAACTCCAAATTCCCGTTCCCATTACACCGGATTCAAACGCGTAGGCTGTTGTCACTATGTCCTCAACTTGATGCCGCCCGCTCTGATTTCTGGCAAAGCCCTTGACCTCGCCGATCGGACCCAGCAAATAGTCCAGAATGTCCAGCGTGTGGCTGGCCAAATCAACGAAGAGCCCACCGCCCGAAAGCTCAGGCTGCAAGCGCCATGGCAGATCCTGCCCTTGTTCAGCCCGCAGCATTTGCAGATAAGTGGTGCTCACGAACCGGATTTCCCCCAATACGCCGCTGTCCAACAGTTCTTTAATCCGGACAAATTTAGGCAAGCCTCTCCGGTAATAGGCAACGAACAGCGGTACCCCTGCTTCTTCGCAGGCCGCGATCATCTCCAGACATTCGCCATGATCTCTAGCCATCGGCTTTTCCACGTAAACAGGCTTTCCTGCCTTGGCCGCCATCAACGTATATTCATGATGAAAACCGGGCGGCGTTGCGACATAAATAGCGTTCACATCCGGATCGTGGATCAGCGCATTCGCGTCATCGTACCATTTGGCTACGCCATGTCTTCTCGCATAATCTTCAGCCAATCGGCCATTGCGCCGCATGACGGCAACAAGCTCTGAACCTGTCACCTTTTGCAAAGCCGGTCCGCTTTTTACTTCGGTCACATCGCCGCAGCCAATAATCCCCCACCGCACTTTATCCATTGCCGCATCCCTCCTGATCATCTTCTGTTTCTACTCTACCTATTCGCCATTAGCGCTGTTCTTCCTTTCTGCCTTTCTTCAGGTGGCACACTACATTCCGCCGAAATTGGCCCTGTGTAAATACCGTCTCCATTGCTATAATGTCGTAAAACTAACGAAGCAGGTGAGCAGCAGCTATGTACATCCCTCCCTATTTTGAAATAAAAGACCGCAGCCTCATGCACGATATTATCGAACAAAACGGCTTCGCCACACTGGTTTCCCAGCATCAAAACCGCACGTTCGCGACCCACTTGCCGCTTATATTGGATCGCACAAACGAATGCTTATATGGACATGTTGCAAATCCCAACCCGCAATGGAGGGATCTCGCGCAGCAAGAGGTTCTCGTCATTTTTCAAGGGCCGCACAGCTACATCTCTCCCTCTTGGTACGAAACAAGCAAGTCCGTTCCCACATGGAACTATGTGGCTGTTCATGTATACGGGCAAGCCCATCTTATTGACGACGATCAAGAAGTGATGGCCTCCATGCAAGATTTGATTGCAAAATATGAAGAGCCCGACAGTCCCTATGAATTAGGTTCTGTAGATCCCGCCTATTTGGCCGGATTAAGTCAAGGCATTCAGGCTTTCAAAATCAACATTACGAGCATGGAGGGCAAGGCCAAATTAAGCCAAAACCATCCCGTGGAACGCCAAGAGCTTGTCATCCAGAGGCTGGAAGCTCTAAATAGAGAGAATGAGCGCAAAATCGCCGCTCTGATGAAAGGAAACCTTGCATCTCGCGGCGCTCGATGACAGAACGACAAAAAGGGTTGAACAGATCTCGTCTGTCAACCCTTTTTGCTTGCCCCTGCAGGTTCTGCCCTACTCCAATTTCACGAATGGGTAGGAACCTCCGCAGAAGACCGACCCTCCACCTGCACAATACCCGAATCAGCAGACAATTGCTCCTGCAGTTGAAGCTGCTGCGTAGCAAACTCGCGGTACATATCGTGCGACTCCAGCAGCTCCTGATGCGTACCGCTTCCTGTCACTACGCCTTTGTCCAGGAAGATGATCTGGTCAGCATCGACAACCGTCGACAAGCGGTGCGCGATGACCAGCGTCGTCCGCCCCTGCATAAGGTTTTGAAGCGCTTGCTGCACAACAACCTCGGACTTGCTGTCCAGACTCGATGTCGCTTCGTCCAGCATCAAAATTTTCGGATCGCGCAGCAAAGCACGCGCAATCGCAATCCGCTGCCGCTGTCCGCCGGACAGCTTGATGCCGCGCTCGCCGACTTCCGTCTCATACTTCTGCGGCAGCTCTTCAATAAAGGTGTCGGCATACGCCATCTGCGAAGCCCGCTGCAGCTCCTCCAGCGACACCTCGCGCTGCAGCCCGTAACAAATATTATCCCGGATCGTGCCTGCAATAAGCGGACTCTCCTGTGAAACATACCCGATCTGATTCCGCCAGGAAATGAGCGAGAACTGATCGATGGCATCCGCACCTAAGGTAATGGAACCCTTCTGAGGCGCGTAAAACCTCTCCAACAGCGAGAACGTTGTCGTCTTCCCGCTTCCGCTCGGACCGACAATGGCCGTCACTTTGCCCGCTTCCATCGTAAAGCTGGCATTTTTCAGGATGGATTCCCCTGTTTTGTAGCCATAAGTCACCCGGTCGAAAACGATCGACTGTGAAGCGTTCGCTACAGGCACGCCTGCATGCGGATTCTCCTCTTCGTAATCGAGCACCTTGAGGATCGTATCCGTCGCCCCCATCGCCTTCTGCGCCTGATTGAAAAACTGTGTAATTTGCGTAATCGGCATCACAATTTGAAATAAATAGAGCATGAACGCCACCAGCTGACCCGCGGATATTGCGCCTGAAGCGACCCGCATCCCGCCGTAGCCGAACAAGACAACAAACAACATGAGCATAACAAATGTAACAAGCGGCGCCATTAATGCTTGGATTTTGCCTTCGCGCAGCCCGAATTTAAACAGTTTTTGAATCCCCGAGCTGCCTTCCTGGTACTCGACCGGCTCCGCGCTGGCTGCTTTCACCAGGCGGATCTCCGACAGGACGCGATTCAGTACGGACGTAAAGCTTGCGGTCTCCGCCTGCATGCCCTTGGAGATTTTGAACATTTGCCGTCCCAATGGGAATAAGATGAGGAACGCCAGCGGGAATACGCTGAACATGATGAGCGTCATTTTCCAATCCATATACAGCAGAACCGCTACTGAACCTATAATCGAAATGACGCCCGTAACGAATCCTGACGTATGCTCTGCGATAAGCCCTTTAATAACCGCCGTATCATTGGTCATCCGGGAAATCGTATCCCCCGTCTGGTGATTATCATAATAGCCGACCGGCAGCACCAGCAGCTTTTTCCATAGGCGGTCCCGAATGCTCGCAACCACACTTTGCCCCGCGTAGTTCAATAAATATACGGATATGCCTGATGCGACAGCCGAACCTACAAAGGCGATCGCCATGCCGGTAATTTGCACCCAATTCAATGCATCGATGGAAAAGCTGTCTACGACATTTTTTGTAAACAGCGGAATTACCAGACCTACCAACGTTGAAATAATGCTTAACCCTAGCGCTATGCTTAACAGAAGCTTTGGCGGATTCGCCTGCATCAGCAAGCGGACGAACCCTCGCCAGTTGCCTGCGCCCTCAGTCGCTTGTTTTCTTACAGATGCCATTTATCTCTACTCCTTTACCCGATCGAATGTTCAACCGTCTTGTGAATGATTTCTCAATATCTCTTTGCAAAAGAATCATACACCTGTATTTTAAACGGAATATAAACAGACTCGAATCGGTCCGTAGATGTAGAGGGGCTGCTGCTGTAGGATGCAACTAAGCCTCAGTTGAAATCTGCCAAACCACGCCAAACGGATCTTCCAGGCGGCCGAACATCGTACCCCAGAACATGCGCTCAAACGGCATCATAACTTTACCGTCATCGGACAACCCTGCGAAAATCCGGCGGGCTTCCTCTTCATTTTGAAATTCCAACGTCAAATCCATGCCGCGGCCCCGATCCACCGTCTCCGTACCTGCATCCGCCATAAAAAAGCGCAGGCCAAGAGCATGCAACTCCAGATGCATCACGCGATCGTTCATCGATGCGTCGGCTCCAGGCATATCCGCGAACGTACGAAGGCTGACGATTTCTCCGCCGAGCGCTTTTACGTAAAAGTCCGCTTGTTTCCTTGCATTGCTGCTATACAAATAGGGTGATAATGTTGCCATGTGAATTCCTCCTAAGGTTTAGTCGATACCGGACGCATCTTGCCATTTTCTCCTGCATAAATAAGGCTACCCCCATACTAAGCGGTCTCTGCCCTGCTCCTTGGCTGTATACAGCAATGCATCCGCAGCAGCCACGAGCTCCGCTGTTCTTTGGTCGTTCACGCGGATCGTAGCTCCAAAACTCATCGTTACATGAAACTTCTCATCTTCCGAACCGAATTCCAACGCCTTCAGCTTCTCTCTGAATTGATGCATGAACTCACTCGCCAGAAGCCGGTCCTCGGTATACAAAATGATGGCAAACTCTTCGCCGCCATAGCGGAAAGCACTGCCATGAGCTCTGGGAATGACGGAGTCAAACAAGCTTCCGATCGTTCGCAGCACCGAGTCCCCGACCTGATGACCGTATCGGTCATTTACTTTCTTGAAATAATCGATATCCCCCATAATGAGGGTAAAATACCGCTTATTCGTAATCGTTTCCCTGATTTGTTCTTGAAAGCTGCGGTGATTGTAGAGCCCTGTGAGATAGTCTTTTTTAGCTAAATTCTCGAAGATTCCTCTTTCTACAAAATGCTTCCGCTCCCGCGCCACAATGATGCCGCCAATCACGCCCATCATAATCGTGAAAGCAAAATTAAACAAATGCCGCGGCATCTCCTCCGCCATAAAACCGCCATCCACCAAGAGAACCACGCCGATATAACCGACAATCACCATGCCCGTCGCCACCATTGCACCTGTAAAGCTCCAGTAGAGCGAAGCGTGCAGGAGGAGGAGATAGGCAATCGGATACAACGGGCTGTTCGTGCCCCCTGTCAATGAAATAAGCGTTATAAAAGCCACGTAATCCATGAACACACCAATTCTCGTGACATAACGGTAGATCATTGAATGAACCGGGCTGCGATGGAGAACGAATTCTGTAATGCTCATATAAATAACCCCAAAGACGAACAACATGCAAAAAAGGATCAGATCACGCGTCGCATGATGATAGTATTTCAGGAATAGAATGGTTGATGTCGGCACAAAAAACCACCGCACACAACTATAAGCGATCTCCAAAATATGATCAGATCTTCGAGTAGTTAACACCTTGCGATCACTTCCCTGAAAATGGAATCTTTCTCTTTCAGAGTTTCTAGCATGGTCCTAGGAACTCCTTCTTCAAGCAATCTATGTGTGCCTTTCCTAAAAGCAGGAACCGATCCGGCGCCTTTTTGGGGTGCCGATTTTTGTTTTTTCCAGTTGCTTTCTATACAATAAAAGAGCAAGGCATAGCATCAGATGATTCTTAAGGAGGTATTTCAATGAATACATTTACTTTTTATAATCCAACCACGCTGCATTTCGGTCAGGGGCAACTCGAGAAATTAACGGCGGAGGTACCCAAATACGGTAAAAACGTGCTGCTTGTATACGGCGGCGGCAGCATTAAGCAGAACGGCATCTACACCCAGGTTGTTCACCTGCTGAAGAGTATCGATGCTTCGATTGTCGAGCTGGGCGGCGTCGAACCTAACCCGAGACTTACGACGGTTCATCGTGGCGTTGACTTATGCCGTACGCAGCACATCGACTTGATCCTCGCCGTTGGCGGAGGCAGCGTCATCGATTGTGCCAAGGCGATTGCCGTAGGTGCCAAATACGATGGCGATTTCTGGGATATCGTTACTCGTAAAGCTGCAGCCGCAGATGCACTACCGCTAGGCACTGTGCTCACCATCGCCGCGACAGGCTCGGAAATGAACTCCGGCTCGGTCATTACGAACTGGGAAACCAAAGAGAAGCTCGGTTGGGGCAGCCCTTTCTCCTATCCGAAATTTTCAATTCTAGATCCTGCGCACACAACTTCCTTGCCTGAAAATCAAACCGTTTACGGTATGGTCGACATCATGTCTCACGTGTTCGAGCAATACTTCCATCACGGCTCCAATACGCCTATTCAAGATGGCTTCTGCGAAACTATATTGCGTACTGTCATAGATACGGCGCCTCGTTTATTGCAGGATCTGAACGATCTGGAAAATCGCGCGACGATTCTTTACAGCGGCACCATGGCGCTTAACGGAATCCTCAGCATGGGAGTGCGCGGCGATTGGGCGACGCATAATCTGGAGCATGCCGTGTCCGCCGTTCATGACATCCCGCATGGCGGAGGCCTTGCGATATTATTCCCGAATTGGATGACTTACACGCTAGATGCCAATGAAGCGCGGTTCAAACAGTTCGCACAGCGCGTTTTTGGCGTTACAACCGCCGGCAAAACGGACCGTCAGGTCGCCGAGGAAGGTATCGCCGAGCTTCGCGGATTCTTCAACATCATCGGCGCACCAAGCCGGTTGGCGGATTACGGCATCGATGATTCCACGATCGAGCTAATGGCGAATAAAGCCATGGTCTACGGCGATTTCGGGAACTTTAAAAAGCTGACTCGCGAGGATGTCGTTAACATTTACCGCATGTCGCTGTAGACAGGTAATGCCATCTACAAACACAGCGTAAAGCCTGATCAAATTGCAATCTGCTCATGGAGTGCAAGTGGCTGACCGATATAGGAAAGGGGCTTCCTAAGTAGATTTATCTACTTAAGGTTAGCCCCTTTGTTATTTATGGATTGTGGTCGTCCAACTCTATTACCTGCTGTTTCAATCTCGTTCCCCTGTTCAGTCCCGCTCCCGCTATCCCAATCCCATTGCCCCGTCCCATCCCGTCCATCCCGTCCCCTTACCCCATTGCAAAAAGGGAACTAGAGGGCGCTATTTGCACAAAATCAACAGCTTTCAGCAGAAAAAGGGAACCACAGGGCTCTATTTCCCACCAAACAGCTGATTTCAGCCAAAATCGGCGAAATAAGGGATCCTAGTTCCCTCTACTCCGCCAAATATCCGCTTATGCAGCAAATAGAGGACCATAGTTCCCTCCCGCCGACAATGTGGACTAGCTTCATTGGAACAAACGCCCCCTGCCTCCCCTCTCACACAGGTTCACCGAAGAGTTCACCGCAGCACCGTATAATCGCGCCACTCCTCCGGCAGCAACCGCTGATAAAGCGGCTGCAGGTAGCGATCGTCGATCAGCAGCAGCACACCGCGATCCGCTTCGGAGCGGATCAGCCTGCCGCCGGCCTGCTGCACTTTGTTCATGCCGGGGAAGACGTAGGCGTACTCGTATCCGTTTTTGCCCGTTTCCTCGAGGTAAGCCTTGATCAAGTTGCGCTCCGGCCCCAGCTGCGGCAAGCCTACGCCAACGACCGCGACGCCAGTGAGCCGCTCGCCCACCAGATCAATGCCCTCCGAGAAAATACCGCCCATCACGGCGAAGCCAACGAGCGTCCCTGTCCGGCCTGCCTGAAACTCAGCCAAGTAGCACTCCCGCTCCTCCTCTGACATCTGAGCCGTCTGGAGCAGAACATGCAGTCCGCCATCATCACCCTGCTCGCTAATCAGATCCGTAAAAGCTTCATATACGCTGCTCATATAAGCATACGAAGGAAAAAAGACCAAATGATTGCCCGATTCACGCCGTGTCACCATGTCATAAATCGAGCGGGCTATTCGCTCCCGGCTGCGCTCGCGGTCCTGATAGCGCGTCGACAGCGGCTGGACGAAAACCTCCAGCTGCTCCTTGGCAAAAGGCGAAGGCACGCTCACGGAGTAATCCTCCTCGCCGGCTCCCAGCGTGTCCATGAAATAGGACAGCGGCGTAAGCGTCGCCGAGAAGAACACATGCGAGCGATAGCCTTTCCCCATCTGCCTGAGCAGATGAGAGGGGTCCAGGCAGAACAGTTTCACGCTGACCTCGTTCCGGTCTGACGTGAACAGCGTCGTATACCGTTCATCGTACAGCTTGGCGATGCGCACGAAATTGTGCGCTTCGAAGTAGGTCTCCAGCAGCAGCGGGCTCGCCGGGTTCCCGGCGCTTGCCGCCAGCTCTTTCTCCGCGCTGGCAAGAAAGCCGTCCAGCAGCGCCAAAAGCTCCTCCGGCAGCTCAGGCTCCACCATCATCTGGCGGTCCCCGATTCTTTTGCGCAGCGTGATGAAATATTGGTTAACAGCCTTTGCCGCATCATGCAAATCAGCGCGAACACCTTTAAACTCCCGCTGCAGCGCGAGAAACCCGGACTTCGAGAGTGCACTGCTGTACATCTCCCTTGCCCGGTCAATCAAATTGTGGGCTTCATCCACGAGCAAAGTCGTGTACCGCTTCTGTTCTTCAAACAGCCGTTTTAAATTGACGCGTGGGTCAAAAATATAGTTGTAATCACAAATCACGGCATCTGCGGCATACGCGACATCCAATGAAAATTCGAACGGACAAACCCGATGCTTCAGCGCATACGCCTCAATCACCGTACGTGTCATAATCGTCTCCGACCCGAGAAGATCAAGTACGGCGTCGTTAATCCGGTCATAATAACCGTCAGCAAATTCACAATGCTCCTTCGAGCAGCGGACTTCCTCTTTCAAGCATACTTTGTCTTTCGCCGTTATGGTCACGACATGCATGTGAAGCCCCTGTTCCTGAAGAAGCCCATACGCCTCTTCCGCTGCCGTGCGGGTAATCGTCTTGGCCGTCAAATAAAAAATCCGCTGCAGCAGCTCCTCGCCAATCGCTTTGACCGATGGAAAAAGGGTCGACATCGTCTTCCCGATACCGGTCGGCGCTTTCGCGAACAGCTTGCGCCCTTCGCCAATCGTTTTGTACACAGCCCCGGCAAGCTTGCGCTGCCCTTCCCTGTACGCCGGAAACGGAAAAGGCAGCTCCTTGATGCTGCGGTTCCTCCGCTGTTCATGCTCGAATCTCGCCTGCGCATAAGGGTAATAACGTTCCACTACGTTATGTACGAAGCGCTCCAGCTCTTCAAGCGGGACTTCCCGCACAAATCGGCGAGTAGCTTCCGTCTCGACCTGCATATAAGTAAGTTGAACGCGCATCTGATGAAGACCGCGATCTTTGGCTACCATATAGGCATAGCACATCGCTTGCGCCCAATGGACGGGGTAGGAATTCTCCTCAATCTCGCCAATATCCGACGAAGTGGATTTGATCTCGTCCACCGTAGGCGGGCCGCCGTCCGTACCCTGAAGAAGGCCGTCGCACCGCCCGTCAATGATGAAAAGAAGTTCCCGACAGGCAATCTCAGCGGAAACATACACTTCATGCTGATCCGATTCGCCGTATTGCTTCTGCAGTTTTTGATGCGCCTTGGTGCCTTCAATCAGCGCAGTGCTCGTCCGAAAGCCGGACTCGATGCTTCCGCTGCGAAACACATATTCCACCAGGGAACGTACGGAAATGTTAATTGTTGCGGCCATTCGTCCTTCTCCGTTTCAGAACATTTGTTCTTTATTGTAGCATGCAAAGGGACCCAATATCTACTTTTCCCGGAAAGGAGCCCCTATGTTTTATTTCAGCAAAATCTTCCTTAAACTGCTGCGGATGAACAATAAGTTCATCTATAGTCTAGCTTTTCTGTTTATCCTGCTATCCGCCACCGGCGCTTATCTGCTGGAAAAAGATACGTTCGGCAGCGTCTTCAACGGGCTCTGGTGGGTGATGGCAACCGTGACGACCACGGGGTACGGGGATTATACGCCCAAAACAGTGGCGGGCAAATGCCTCGGCATTTTTCTTTACATTTTCGGCATCGGTCTTATCTCGGTCACGATCAGTAAAGTCATTGATTCACTCTTCGTATACAGACAGCGAAAGGAAGCGGGCAAATTGAGATATCAGGGCGAGCAGCATTTCGTCATCATTGTTTGGAGCAAGAATGCCGAGCTGGCGATCCAAGAAATTTTGCACACGGATACGTCAACAGAGGTCGTACTGATCGATATCCTGGAGAGAACACCCATCGTACATAACAGGGTCCACTATATTCGCGGCAATCCCACTCATATCGAGACTTTGGAAATGGCGAATATGGAGAAAGCCCGTTCCGTTTTTATTTTTGCCGATGAAATCACCCAAGACAAAACCATGCTGCGCGATCCCTCCTTCGTCGATGGCAAAACACTGCTTGTCGCCACGACCATCGAGCGCAATTACCGCAATGTCAACTCGATCGTCGAGATTAAGAACAGCGATAATTTGCAAAATTTCCAGCATGTCAACGTGAACGAATTCATTCTCGGCTCCGAAACCATTTCGCAGCTTGCCGTTCGGTCGGCCTTCTCGCCGGGATCGTCCCGGATTGTGTCGCAGCTCTTGACCAGACAGTCCAGAAGCAATCTTCATGTGCTTAGCAAAAGAAAGGCTTGGCACACATACCGCGACGCGTTTGAGCAGCTGCTCCTTGAGGGGGCGACTCTCATCTCCGACCGCGACCAACTGAATATCAACCGCAAGCTGGATCAGCTCATTCCCGAGGAAGCGCAGCTCTTCGTGATCTGTGACGCGGAGACCTTCGAGCGCATTTGCACGCTAAAATAACGAAAAGGACACAAACTCTCTTATAGAGAAATGGTGTCCTTTGTCTTTAAACTTTGTCCTAAATAAACTACCCCTTAGGCTGTGCCGGAGGCTGAACCCAACGAAACGGCGTCGTATTCCAAAATAAATCCGGATTGACCTGCACATTATGCGCCCAAAAGGTGAAATGCAGATGCGGTCCGGTCGAAAACCCGGTCGTACCGACGAGACCGATGATGTCCCCTTGCTTCACCCGGTCACCGGTTTTCACGCGCAGCTCCGAAAGATGCGCATACTGCGAAAAAAGCCCCATCCCATGATCGAGATAGATGGAATTCCCGGTCAAATACAGGCTCTCGGCCAGCGCCACGACCCCATCATTGGTCGCTTTGATCGGCGTGCCTTCCTTCGCGGCCAGATCTACCGCCATATGTGCGCTATCGTACTTCCCGTTAACATAACGGGTATACCCATATGGCGTCGTCAAAATCCCCTCGATGGGCTTCACGAACGGCCCACTGAACAGAAACTCCGGCTCGGACTTGCTGCGCGCCAGATCGATTTTCTTCTGATCGGCGGCAATCCGCGCCGTATCCTGCTTCATACTCTCCATCTCAGACGTGACCTTGAGATATTGGGTTTCGAACTTCTTCGGCACGATGGTCAGCGTCTGGTCGCCGATCGGATACTTGCCCGGCTTCGCGCTCATCGAAATCGGCAAGTAAGTGAAATACCCCGCTCCGTATGGCTGGAGCGTGTACGTTTTGTTCAGCCAGACAACGGTCCCTGGCTCGGCGGAGCGCACAAGCACCGCATCTCCGGGTGCCGCGCTTTCCGGCACGAGCTTCCATTTGGCGCTCATGATCCCTTGGGCCGCTTCCTTCGTAGCGTAAAGCGTCCTCTCCTTAGCGAGCTGCTGCAAGTGGCTCTTCTCTTTGAGGATGGCTTCCTTGACCTCCGGGGTCATGCCATCCGCCCAAGTCTGTCCCCCGTCGGCGGTAACGAGCAGCGGATTCTTCGCATCCTTGCTGCTGGCGGGCAGCGCCCAGCCAATACGGGGCGTCAGGAACTGCGTTTGCTTCACAGGAAACGATGCAGCTCCTAAAGTAACTGTCTGCGTAGCATCGGAGCCAGACGAAGCAGCCCCGCTTTCCGCAGCCGGCTCTAAACTTAACAGCTCCGTTATAGAGCCATCAACCGCGGTTTCGGCAGCCGCTGCGTCACCTTCCGCAGGCTGCCACTGGCCCCCGCCATCCTCCGTGGCAACGACTCCGTCGGCATACTTCACCCAGCCATGGTCCAGATCCACCATGCGGAACTCCAAGGCCACCCTGGGTGGGGGTGTGGGCGCCGGTGTTGCTGCGGCCGGCCTATCTTGCACAGCTTTCCAGGAACCGAACGGCGATTTACCTATTGCTACAACGGCACAAGCCGCGAGCAGACATGCGCCGACCAAGAGCGGCCAGCGGCGTTTTTTTGATTTCACAGCATCTATTCCTCCCTCGCTTGCGATGGGCTAGTCTTCCAGTACGACTTCATAATAACACAAAAAAACCGAAGACAGCACTGTCTCCGGGTTTCTGTTCCATTATATTTGCACGCCTTTTTTGAGCGTTTTCTGATCCATGCTCGTGTTATTAACTAAAGGAAGTAACTTGACGCTTCGAACCATGGTGGACTGACACAAGTGACAAGTCGGAACGTGATCGAATGTAAAATTATCTCGCATCCAGCCTTTACAGCCTTCTTGTTCACAAGACCATATCGTCACATTTTCTAGAGGCATCTCTTCAAAGGACTTTTTTCTGGAATACATGATGAACCTCCTCAGCGTTTACGTAAGTTAAACTTCAATAGCTAAATTGAAAAAGACTGCCATTACACAAGTAAAGGCAGTCTCTTAAATTATATTACAGTTTTACAACGTTTTCTGCTTGTGGTCCGCGGTTGCCTTGAACAACGCTGAACTCAACTTGTTGGCCTTCATCCAAAGTTTTGAAGCCTTCGCCTTGGATAGCGGAGAAGTGAACGAATACATCGTTGCCGCCTTCAACTTCGATGAAACCGAAACCTTTTTCTGCGTTAAACCATTTTACTGTACCAGTAGCCATGAGAAATACCTCCAAAAATTATTAACATGTTTTTTATTCTTCAAAGAGAAAAAATTCACACATTGCAAAAGGTTCACTAACAAAAATGAAAACCCTTTACAATATGTGAATTCAGGTTCTTTTTGTCGATTGGTTCCATCATAACATATCGAATTTGAAAACGCAAACTATTTCCAATTCTTACATGCTGTTGAAACCATTCTTAATTAGCGGCAGGAACTTCGGTTCAGATAAAACGACCCCAACTTTAGTCTAGGTATGTACTTAGTCCCGGGACCGTTTGTCGCTTCAAACAAGGACTCTATACTGATTGTATCGCAAGCATTAGGAGGGTTTTCATTTTGTACAGCCTAAGTATAGAGACCATATTGTTAGCATCTTTGCTGCTCGTCGTTTTCACTTGGATCGGGAGCGTCAAAGCTTCCCGACTGCTTTATAGCCGCACTATCGAACACATGCACCGCAAAACGCGCAAGCTGCTGTTCTGGTCATGGTTTCCGGTCATTCCGGCCGCTGCTATTTTGGGCGCTATTGCCTGGATGCAGCAAACGATGTCCCCTGACTTTTGGATCGATCACGTGTTTATTCAAGCTCCGCTGGTCCTTTTGCCGCTGCTAATCCTCTGGCTTGTTTCTGTGCCTAAACTGATTAAGCTGCGCTCACTTACGAAGCCAAACCTAGAGGAAAGCGATGCGGCATTCTCCACGGATACAAGTCTGCACCAGAGATCCGCCAGTCCCGGACTCATCATTCCTTTTCAAATGTCGGCGCTAGCCGCTTTGACTTCGTTTTATTTTGCCTTAGTTCCGGCGCTGCCTTTCAAATGGCTCGATATTTCCGTTCCGCTGGCCGTCTTCGTACTGGCAACAACAGGACTTTGGTGGAGACACCGGATTCGCTTCCAGCATGTAAGTAAGATGGAAATTTATACGGCTCCTGCCTTTTGGAAACGCAGCTTAGCCATGCTCTCTGTATTTGCCGTGCTGGGGGCATCAGGCTACTACCTCTTTACGTATGCAATGGACAAAAGCGAGCTGCCAGCCGAAATCGACATGGCAAGCGGGACGCATGATTATGGCGCGGCGCTCATCGATATGAGCCTGCATAACCAAAGCGCGATGGCAGAGGCGGCCAGCTCCCCGAGCAAAATTATCTTCGCCGCCGACCTGACAGGTCCTCGCGAGGGGACGCCCGACCGTCGTTTCACACTGACCGCGCAGAAGAAAACCGTCACGCTGAGCTCTGGCAAAACAGTGGATGCTTGGACATACAACGGGCAAATTCCCGGTCCCGAGCTCCGGGCGAAAGAGGGCGAGCTGGTTGAGGTTACGCTCCTCAACCAAGATATCGAGCAGGGCGTTACGGCGGATTGGCATGGTCTGGATGTGCCGAACGCAGAGGACGGCGTTGCCGAAGCCATGCAGCATGCGGTCATGCCCGGCGAATCGTATACGTACCGTTTCCGCGCCGAACAGGCCGGCACTTTCTGGTACCATTCGCACCAGGACTCCCGCGAAGCCGTCAGTATGGGACTTTTCGGAGCGCTGATTGTTGAGCCGAAGACGGAACCTTTACAGCCGGTGAAAGACATTACCGTCATGACGCATCGTTGGAATGACGCTGGGATAGCAATCGGCACGTCCGACCAGCTCGAACGCATGACGATCGCCCCAGGAACGCCTGTCCGTATGCGGCTGATTAACACGGACGATTGGGTGAATCAAACCTACACGCTCGTTGGTACGCATTTCGAAGTGGCGGCCATTGACGGAAGGGATCTGAATAAACCGGATGTGTTGACCAATACCCGCTTGGTCGTGCCTACCGGCGGCCGTTACGATATTACCTTCGTGATGCCGGAGCGTCCCGTATACCTCCATATAGGAGAGAATGGCAACGGAGGCATGCTACTGTCCTCCGATGGCAGCGGGAACCTTCCGGAAATTGGGCAGACCGTTCCTTTTAATCCCTTATCTTATGGAAGCCCGGCGGCAACTGCATTTAACGCTCACAGCCGCTTTGACAGGGAGTTTACTTTAATCTTGGATACTAAACTCGGCATTTATAACCGTAAGCCCGGTTTCCTCTACACATGGAACGGTGAAGTTTCCCCGAATACGCCGATGTTTATGGGGAAGGAAGGGGACCTTGTCAAAACGACCATCATGAATCGCGGCAATATCGCGTATCCGATGCACTTGCAAGGGCATCATGTGCTTGTCCTGTCGCGCAACGGCAAGCCTTCGACCGGCAGCCCTTGGTGGGCGGATACACTGGACGTCCAGCCGGGCGAGACGTATGAGGTCGCCTTCGTCGCCAATAATCAGGGATTATGGATGGATCCAGCAAAAAGAGGGAGGGCATGTAGGGTTTGTGTTAATTTATATAACACATTGTTGACAAACAAGGGAAAACCGTTTAACCTATAGGAAAGCAGGAACAACAAAAACCGAATACACTCTTTCGTATAACCTTAATAATTGGATTAAGGGTCTCTACTTAGAAACCGTAAATTTCTAGCTACGAAAAATGTGCGCCTTTGCATATTTTTCATGGCTAGTTTTTTTGCGTTCCCAGCTTCATATACTAATAAAGAAGCAGGAGGTTTATGCCCATGGCGACGATTCTTATTAAAAATGCAGAAATGGTAACGATGAACCGTGACGGGGACATTTTCATCGGAGATATGCTCATCGAAGATGACAGGATCAAGGCCATCGGCCCTAACTTGCAGGTAGATGAGGCGAAGGTGGATAAGGTCATCGATGCCACGAATCGTACGGTTATTCCAGGCTTCGTGCAAACCCACATTCATTTGTGCCAAACGTTGTTCCGCGGCAAAGGGGACGACCTGGAGCTGATGGATTGGCTGAAACAGCGGATCTGGCCCTTGGAAGCTTCCCATGACGAGGAATCCATCTATTATTCCGCCTTGCTCGGGATCGGCGAGTTGATTCAAAGCGGTACGACGACCATCGTGGATATGGAGACGGTACACCATACCGACTTTGCCTTCCAAGCCATCGCATCGAGCGGAATCCGCGCCTTGTCCGGCAAAGTGATGATGGATAAGGGCGATGAGGTCCCGTTCCCTCTGCAGGAGAAAACGTCCGAATCGCTTCAGCAAAGCGTCGATTTGCTGGAGAAATGGAACGGTTACGACGGCGGTCGCATCCAGTACGCATTTTCCCCGCGATTCGTCATCTCGTGTACGGAGGAGCTGCTGCGAGAGGTTCGCAACTTGTCCGAGCAGTATCAAGTGAAGGTGCATACGCACGCTTCCGAGAATCTCGGCGAGATTGAGATTGTGCAGGCCGAGACCGGCATGCGCAATGTCGTTTATCTCGACCATCTGGGCTTAGCGAATGAACGGCTCATTCTGGCTCACTGCATTTGGCTCGATGACGAGGAGAAGCGCATCATCCATGACCGCGGCGTCCATGTCAGCCACTGCCCCGGCTCCAACCTGAAGCTGGCTTCGGGCATCGCCGAGACGCCTGACATGCTGAAGCTCGACATTTCCGTCTCGCTGGGCGCAGATGGCGCGCCGTGCAACAACAATCTCGACATGTTCAACGAGATGCGTTTGGCGGCGCTTATTCAGAAGCCCGTACACGGACCGACGGCGATGAACGCGCAGACGGTCTTCCGTATGGCGACCATCGGCGGCGCCCGCGCGGTCGGCATGGAGAAGGAGATCGGGAGTCTGGAAGTCGGCAAGAAAGCCGACTTGGCGATCCTCGATCTGGTCAACTTCCACACGTATCCGTCCTTCGACGTGGACCCGATTTCGCGCATCGTATACTCCGCGACGCGCGCCGATGTGGAAACGACGATCATTAACGGCCGGATCGTCATGGAGAACCGCATCATGCGGACCATCGACAAGGACATCGTCCTGCCGGAAGCGAACCGCTCGATACAACGGCTGCTGAAGCGTGCCAACCTGCGCTAAAGACACAAGGCGTGTCAACCAACCGGCGTTTGAATGCGGTTTTTTTCACACGCCTTTTTTTGCATCCTCCGCCTATTGCCGCTGCATCTCATTACCCCACAACAGCTTCCCAGCCTCCAGCTTCGTAAGCTTCGCAACATCTTGCGCTGCATCCTTCTTCTGAATAGCTTCCTTCTGGGTTTGAGTAGCCGGCTCATTCCGTAGGATCGTATCTAAGTTATCGTAAGCCACTTTCTTGATCAATGCCGGATCGCCGATAGCATCCAAAACACGGTACATCGCCTCGATGCCCGCCTCTTCGCTAGCAAGGCCATAACCGGAATCAGTGCTCAGCATAAACTTGTCCGGAAATTGCCGGATAACGGGCAGAAAATCCTCGATCCGATTCGCGCTTTCCATATTGAACACGGTAAACCCGGCGAAAAAGTCCATATAAATGTTATCATGCTTCTCTAGTAATCTTTTGATATTCTCAGGTGAGTTATAGGCGTTGGCATGGCCGAAAATAAAGATCGTTTTCGGATGGGCAGATAACGCTTCTTCCAATTTATCTATAACAAAGCCATTCGGAGGATCTATATGGAGCAGAATCGGCGCTTGATACTCGGCACACAGGTCATAAATTTGCGGAAGAAAGCCGTCCATAGGGTCCTTCGCCTTCCATTCTACCTTCGACACAACCGGTGAGTTATAGGAAGCTGCGGCAATTTCGCCAAGTCCAAAATAGCCTAGTTCGAGATTTTCCCTTACGACCTGAAGACTGGATGGATCATGCAGATCAAAGCCGGAAAAGTAAGGAACGAAGAAGTCAGGCCTGTCCCTGTAGGCCTTCCATGCATAGGCATCGGTTCGAATCGCGCTCGATTCCGAAACATCCCCGAAGAGAATAACGCGATCCACCGCGTCCTTTTTCCACATATTTGACATGTCCATATACTTGAAATCACTCGCATCATGGTTATGCGCGTCGGCAAGCGGTACTGAGCCATACTGCCGGAGCAAATCGTCAAAGCTTTTTCTCGTAGATGTTGTTGCCACGACTTCAGCTGCTTCGGCTGTCGCCGACGGAGATGGCAGAAGTTGCGTCGACCTGTTTGTCCTGTCCCAGTAATCAACGGAACCGAAACTCCAAATCCCTACTCCAATACAAACGCATGCTGCGTTTACAATCGCGACAGTTCTTGCCCTCATTATCGGCATCCCAGACACTCCTTTGTTCATTCCCCTTCATCTTTATCTCCCAAATTATACCATACCTTCGGCAATGTAAAGTATATACAACGATATGATCCGAGATTTGTGACGACTGTAAACAAGTTCCCATTTTCAGTTTCAGCCATATACTAATTGGAAACATTGATGAACAGGGAAGGGGACTCCTATGACTCACGTCTCAAAACCTCTTTTACAAAAAGGCGCTCAGGTGAGACTGGCCGGGGGAGCCATTCAGCCCGAACATGGCATCCGGCTTTTGCAAACCCACAATCCACGCGTACTCAAGATTGTACCCGTGGCTGCACAAGTGGGCGATATTCGCGTCAATTCGGCGACAGGCCGAGTCTATTATGTCCATAGCGATAATCAAGTAGGCGTGTTGGACGGTAACACTAACCATGTGATGGGCAATGTGCAGACCGGTGACGGCACCGCATTCCTGGCAGTGAACCCCCGCACCAATCGGGTTTATGCGACAAACTTCCGTGCTGCCACCGTCTCCGTGATCGACGGAATCACGAATCGCCTGATCACGAACGTTTCTGTCGGCAAGCACCCTTTCGGCATCGCCATCCATCGCGGAAGCAACCGCATTTATGCTGCCGATACGAACGGAACCATCGGTATTATCGATGGCCGCACGAACCGTATCCTTCGAACCTTAAAGGTTGGCGGATCGCCAGCCCTTGTGGCCATTAATGAACGAACGAATCGCATCTATGTCACAAATGTAGGCAACGATTCCGTTCATGTGATCAATGGCTCTACGATGCGGTTGATCAAGACAATTAAAGTCGGAAACAACCCTATTATTACGCCGGCTGTCCTCCCACAGACAAATCGGGTCTACGTGGCTAACAACCTCAGCCGCTTTGCTTCCGTTATATCGGGCTCCACCTTAGGGAGAAGCACCCCCATTCAACTCGGAAAGCTCCAAAGCGATATCGCCGTGAACCCTCTCACGAACCGCATCTATATTACGAGCGCTCAGCAGACGAGCAAAGGCAAACTGTACATTATAAATGGACAAACGAACACGGTTATCGCTTCCATATCGATTCCTACGTTCTCTTCGCTCCTCGTCAACCCATTGACGAACCGCTTTTATGTCGGGGACACGGAAAAACGCGATTTGTTCGTCTATAACGGGCTGACGAATACGCAGCTCGTCAAACTGCGCACCGGGCACTCCGCCGGGAACATGGCCTTGAATACGCGAAGCAACCGGATCTATGTCGGAAACGAAAAATCGATTACCGTCGTTCAGGATTCGCGATAATAATAAGCCTTCAGAAACCCACATCATGTGGGCTCTTGGGGGCTTATTTGTTTATTATTAAAAAATGCAATATTCAAAATATTCACTCTACAAATAAATTGTCAGTTCAAAAGTAATCATCAAAATCAATTGAACTGTCTATCCTCATTTTCCTAGACATTTGGACAGGCCAGATCAAACAGCTCATTCACTATAAATAATTGATCTATTCCAAATGTCTTTTTGCGGTCGCGACATTATTATACATCGCCGCTGCCACCCCTGATAATTTTCAGACAAAAAATGAAATCAACCTCTAAACAGACCCACAAAATAAGAACTCCCCCATTTCCATTAAATTAGAGTAAAAATTCAATCCATTTAAAACTAGTAATAAATCCCAAAAAAACTCTAAAAAATCGCAAAATCAAAGCAATAATTTAGGGCAAAAAGAGGGAGGGTCGCAAGCAAACCCTGGTCGTAGGCCGACCAAACCGAGTCGCGGACCACTGGTTAGTGTGTTATAGGAATAGGAAGCGATAATTCTTGCCATCTGTGCAGAGCACAGCCATACAAATTGATTATTTGCTCCATTGTTCGATTCTGAATGAATTGTGTTCATTACTCTCATTCTTCAGGTGACTGTTACCTTCTATACTAAGCATAAAGGTGTTTTTGACATGAAAGGCGGTTATTCCCGATGAAAGCTGAACCGAGCACTTCTCCACAAAAAGTCCATTCCCGTAAAATAACGGCGCCCTTCACTCTGAAAGGACGCTGGGAATCGCCACTGGCCGGATATCTGTTTATCTCCCCTTGGCTTCTTGGCTTCCTGCTGCTGACACTCTGGCCAATGGTGCAATCGATGTATTACTCTTTTACCAAATATACGCTGTTAGACGCGCCGGAATGGATCGGCTTGCGCAATTATGAGCGAATTTTCGCAGATGACGAGATTTTTCGCCAATCTCTGAAGATCACGATACTTTTTGTCGTATTATCTGTACCGCTCAAGCTTTTCAGCGCACTTATGGTCGCCATGATCCTCAATAAGAAAATCAAAGGAATCTCGATATATCGAACGCTCATCTATTTGCCGTCTTTGATTGGCAGCAGTATCGCGGTTGCGATTCTATGGCAAAATATATTCGGCATGGAAGGCTTCATCAACCGGTTTCTAGGCATGCTGGGCATTAGCGGCAGCAGTTGGATCAGCAATCCCAAAACGGCTCTAGGCACATTGATTATCCTTGTCGCTTGGCAATTCGGCTCGTCCATGGTCATTTTCCTGGCCGGCCTCAAACAGATCCCAACCGAATTATACGAAGCGTCCTCCGTTGACGGGGCTTCGAAAGTGAGACAATTTTTCAGCATTACCTTGCCGATGCTGTCCCCTGTGCTGCTGTTTAATCTCGTGCTGCAGACGATCGGTTCTTTCCAAATGTTTACTCAGGCCTTCATCATTACCAAAGGCGGCCCTATCAACTCGACGTTTATGTACGCTTTGTACCTCTATGAGCGCGCCTTTTCCCGCTATGAGATGGGTTATGCATCGGCGCTGGCCTGGATTCTGCTCGTGGTCATCGGAATCGTAACGGCATTAATTTTTGCCTCATCCCGCTATTGGGTATTCTACGAAACAGAAGGAGCGAAAGGTAAATGAGAAACCCATTGATCTCTATCCGCACGTTAAGAACTCATTCCCTCTTGGCCTTATTTAGCTTAATCATGATCTATCCCATGCTGTGGTGGTTTGGGGCTGCCTTTAAATCCAACGCGGAAATGAGCTCGCCCTCCTTTTGGCCGACCAAGTGGTTGTGGAGCAACTTCAGCGATGGCTGGGTCGCGATTCCTAAGTTTACTTTTACTCATTTCTATTTAAATACGTTTGAGCTCATTGCCGGAGTGCTTGTCACATCCATCCTCTCCTGCAGCTTCGTGGCTTTCGGCTTCGCGCGGTTGGATTTTCCGCTGAAAAATTTCTGGTTTTCGATCCTTATGATTACGCTGATGCTGCCTAGCCAAGTGACTTTGGTGCCGCAATACATCATGTTCAATGCCTGGGGTTGGGTGAATACCTACCTGCCCTTCTATGTCCCTCATGCTTTAGCTGGCGGTATCGGAGGACCGTTCTTCATCTTCCTGCTCGTTCAATTTATCCGCGGCATTCCGCGGGAGCTCGACGAATCGGCCAAAATGGACGGCTGCAGCTGGCTCGGCATCTACTGGCGCATCATCCTCCCGCTTACGAAACCAGCTCTGGTCACAGTCGCCATTTATTGTTTCCTCTGGAATTGGGACGACTTCTTCGGACATTTGCTGTATATTAACTCGGTTGACAAATACACGGTCGGACTTGCCCTAAAACTGTTCGTGGACAGCCAATCTGCCCTTCCATGGGGACAATTGCTGGCGATGTCGCTGCTTTCCATCGTTCCTTCTCTCATCATCTTCTTTATGGCGCAGCGCCATTTTGTCGACGGCATTGCCTCGGGTGCTGTGAAAGGATAAAATGAATTAACTATCTAAAAGGTTGCGAAATTGGCAGCCTTTTTCCAGTTTAACAGACGCTTATGAGGGGGATCAGCTTTGTTTACTATGTTCAAGCGTGTCCGCATCGGCCGGCTGTTCTTCGGCAGCTTCGCCGCATTCATCGCCGTGCTTCTGCTCGTCACCTCATGGATTAGTTACAGCCTCACGTCGCGTGAACTGGCGGACAATACCGCCAATTATCAGCAGGATCTTTTAAATGAATTAAATAAGCGTCTGGTGATCCAGCTGAACTCGATAGAGCAAATGTCTCTGGCCGCTTATCGGAACATCGACAGCATCGGGTATGATCCGTTGGAAAGCGACTTATTCGAACGCAATCGACGGAAGCAGGATTTGGAGAATTTACTCGCCAACATTACCTACAGCACGCCCCTGGTTCAATCGATTTATTTATACACGGAACGTCCTTTTGCGTCGGATTCTCAGGGCCCCATTCGAGTTTTCAATTTGCAAAAGGTACGGGAAGAAGACTGGTTTCCGGATATTCAGAATAACGATTCCGCTTGGATCAAAGAACGCACGATTCAGACCATTAAAGGCCCGGTGCCCGTCATCGGCTTTGCCAGAAAGCTGTACAATAACTCCGGCATTTACTACGGAATGCTGCTGCTCAATGTGAAATCGTCGGAAATTCAAAATCTGATTCGCGGCGAAACGGAGGGCCGAAGCCGGCTATTATTCGATGCCGGCGGCAGGGAAATTGCTGCGATCGGGGACTCCAACCTGCAAGAGAGCGAGCTGGAGAAATTAAAACTGGTCAACGAGAAGTCCGGAAGCACCCGTCTGTCAGCCAACAAACAGAGCGATTCCCTCCTGGTTTGGAGCAAATCGCCTTCCAATTGGATGCTGGTTGAGGTTACGCCTTGGAAGAACATCATTAGCGGGAGTATTCAATTAGCCCTGATCCTGCTAACCGTCGGGCTTTCCGCAATTATTATCGGCTTTTTCGTCACATTTTTTATTTCCAGGCAGTTTACCAAGCCTATCAAGCTGCTTCTTGCTTTCATGGGCAAGCTTCCCGACCGGGGTTTTGCCACGGACTTGCCGAAAGACTACACCAATGAGTTCGGGAACCTGTTTAACGGCTACCGTAAGCAGATGGAGCGTATTGAGGAGCTGATGGATTCCTTGAAGGCTCAGCACAAACGCCAGCGTGAAGCGGAAATTCAAGCGCTGCAAGCGATGATTAATCCCCATTTTCTCTATAATACGTTGGATCAATTAAACTGGTTGGCCATCGATTCGGGTCAAGACAAGATCAGCAAGATTCTGTCCTTAATGGGCAAAATGTTCCGCATCGGCCTGTCCAACGGGGAGACGCTCATTCCGATCGCCGACGAAATCACGCATGTCGAGTGCTATTTGCAAATTCAACAAATCCGTTGGGGAGAGCGGTTATCGTTCACCGTGGACGTCGAAGAATCCGTCCGGGAGCTTTTTATCCCGAGATTAACGCTGCAGCCTTTTATTGAAAATGCGATTATTCACGGCTTCCATGGCAGGAAAACCGGCGAGCTCCGAGTGAGTGTGCAGTTGGTCAATCAAGATATTCAATTCCAAATTTGGGACAACGGCGTCGGGCTGCGTCCGGATTGGAATCAACCGAAGGTTAGGAAAACAGGCGGCTACGGCGTGCGCAATGTGAAGGAACGAATTGATGCCTATTTCGGCCCGCCCTACGGCGTTCAAATGGCCAGCTCAGAGGGCGGAGGTACCGTAGTCACGGTTCTGCTGCCGCAAATTCAATACAAAGAACAGGTGGAGGAGCGTTATTATGTGGAAAATACTCATCATTGACGACGACTTTCAAGTGCTCGAAGGAATGAAGAAAGCGATCCCCTGGGAAGCGATCGACGCCGAATTCGCAGGGGAGGCCAGCGATGGCGCCGAGGGGCTGGAGATGATCGGCAGAACCAAGCCGGATATCGTCATTACGGACATTTATATGCCTGTCATGAACGGCCTTGAAATGATTGAACGGCTGCGGGAAGCGAATTTTCCCGGCGAATTGATTATCCTCAGCGGATATACCGATTTCCAATATGCCCGCCAGGCTTTGCGGCTGCAGGTCAGCGATTATTTGTCCAAACCGGTTACCGTAGATGAGCTGCGGACTGTACTGGAGAAAGTTATTAAAGAACTGGAAGCGAAAGAGCTTATCAAGATGGAGCAAGAAGAAATCAAAAAAAGGCTGATGCTCTATGAGCCCTTCGGCCAGCAGGAATGGCTGAAGTCGGTGATGACCGGCACTTTCCAGAAGTGGGCAGCCGCTCTGAATCCTCCTCCTTCCGAGCAGCAATACTGGCTTCACCGCAATCACCTTGTCATGGGCATTGAGCTCATGAGCACGATTCGCACGGCGAATCTGTCGCTGATCGATTGGAACTTATTCCGTTTTGCGCTGGCTAATATCATACAAGAAATTTTGACGGAAGATTGGCCTGAATCCGACTTCATTGAGCTTCACAGCCATCATGCAGCGATTATGTTTCATATCGAGCGTTCAGAGCCCATGGACGCAGCTCTCGCCCGCATCAAAACCATTGGCGACCGTATTGCGGTCTGTATCCTTACGTATCTTCAGCTCAACATCCGGATCGGATTAGGTCAAATAAAGGCCGCTTGGCAGGAAATATCGGATTCCACGGAGGAAGCGTTTCTGGATTTGCTGCAGATGACCATCACGCCTCCGCCAGGCAAGCCGTCCTCCTTGCCGTCGGATTTGGCGATTCGGCCGATCAAATTTTACCAAGAGCTGGCGGAAGCCATTGTCTATTCGAAAGAAGAGACCGCGGCGCAGATTGTAGACGCCTATATTCGCCAACTGCAAATAATGCCATCGATTACGCCAGCATACTTGCAGTATTTATGTACGGAGCTTTGGACGATCTTCGCCTATTCCTTGTACAGCGTTGGCATTGTGCTGGATGAGCTTTTTCCAGAGGCGCACCTGCCGTCCGAAATTAGTCAGATCCAAACCCCTGCCCAATTGCAGGAGTGGCTGCGCGCCAAAATTCATATCATCGCAACGAGCCGGCACTGGAGCGAGAATTCAAAGCATAAGGAAGCCGTGGATTTCATGATTCAATATGCGCATGACCACTATGCCGAAGAGGTTTCCTTGGAAGATATGTCGAAGCAGCTGTACTTGTCCCGGAACTATTTGAATCAAATTTTCAAAAAAGCGACCGGCGAAACCTTCACCAACTACTTGATCCAGGTACGGATGAAAAAAGCCCACGCCCTGCTGGCCGAAGGCAAGCATCTCATCTATGAGATCGCCGAAAAGGTCGGCTACAAGAACGTTCCTTACTTCAGCTCCATTTTCAAAAAGTATACGGGTATGAGTCCTAGCGAAGTGGGGAAAAGCGGATAACTCTCATTTATAGAGTTTGACGTACGATTTGTGATCAAAAGTGAAAGAAGTGTGTTCATTACTCTCCTTCTTCATTGTTTCCGTTACTCCTATAATGAAACTGTAGAGATAATGAGGTAGCGAAAGGGGATTATCTATGAAAGTGCAGATGAGACAATGGGGCATGCTCGGTATGACTGCTATGATAGCGCTGTCTTTGAGCGCATGCGGTTCAGGGAATACACCAAGTACGACACCAAGCAGCACACCTGCTGCAACGACAGCGCCAACCACCGCAAGCACTCAGCCCGTTAAGCTTCGTATTGTTTGGTGGGGTTCGCAAGCAAGGCACGATGCTACGCTGAAAGCGCTGGATGCTTATACGAAAAAACATCCGAATGTGACCTTTGAGCCGGAATTTTCAGGTTTTGACGGCTACGCAGACAAATTGGCTACCCAAGCAGCTGCCAAAAATGCCCCTGATATCATCCAAATGGATCCGGCTTGGCTTTCCGAGTACGCGGGCAGAAACCAGCTTGCCGACTTATCCAAAGGCATCCGCACGGAAGATATCGATAAATCGCTCGTAGATTCAGGCAAGTTCAAAGATAAACTGTACGCTATTCCTCTAGGCAATAACGCGACCGGAATGATTTACAACAAGAATGCCGTAGATAAACTCGGTATCACCCCGCCCAAAAACACCTGGACCTGGGATGAATACTTCCAATTCGGTAAAGATGCCAAAGCCAAGCTGGATAAAGATAAATACGTTTTAATGGACTATACTTATGACTATACGACATATTCCGCTTATCAGATCAGCCAAGGCAAAGGCTATCCGATCACCGTTGACGGCAAATTCAATATCGACAAAGACACCTATTTAACTTATGTTAAAAAATATGCCGAACTTCGCGCGGCCGGCGTCGTTCCTCCTGCAGAAATCGCGTCCACGGACAAAGAGTCCGACGCGAAGCTGGATTTGATGAATAATGACAACGTGCTGATGAAACGTACCTTTGCCGCTCTTCTGCCTGGGTATGAAGGTGTGAAACCTGGCGTTTATTCGCTAGTGAATCAGCCTAAAGGAACGCAGTCCAGCGGTTGGCTGAAGCCTTCCATGTTCTGGTCCGTGAGCGCGGATTCCAAATATGCCGAAGAGTCCAAGAAATTCATCGACTGGTTCGTGAATGACAGCGAAGCGGCCGATATTCTGACGACGACAAGAGGCGTGCCGGTTTCCAAGAAAATGCTCGAGTATTTAACGCCTAAGCTTACCCCTGCAGATAAAATGCAAATTGAGCTTATTAAGACGGTTGCTCCCGACGCTCAGCCTTTTAATCCCGGAGCTAAAGGTTGGAGCAACTATACCGCTAAGGATTTCAAAACGATCGGCGAAAAAGTCATGTTCAACAAAATTACGCCGGAAGCGGCTTATGACGAGCTGGTGAAAAAAGCTAAAGAGTATCAATAAGCTTTCATAGGAATGCAAGGGCTGCCCCAAGTAGATGATTCTATTTGTGGGCTGCCTTTTTTTAGCACTAGCTTGCTGAAAGCATATGGTAGAGAGTTTCCCACCTGCTGCCTCCCCATCTAAGGCCTACGTCACTCTCTCATCGTTCAGACGTGGAAGAGAGGGAACTATGATCCTCTATTTTGCGTTGAAACGCAGATTCAGCGTATTTCGGGGAACTATGGTCCTTTATTTTCCCGATTCAGGTTACACACCTCCTTGTGCAGGCAAAATAAGTCCCTGTAGTTCCCCCTGCATGCAGAAAGAGGCTGATTTATCACAAATAAGGCCCCGTAGTTACCATTCGTCGCACAGGGGAGGCTGGGGGCTGGAGCTGTAGTTCGTGGATGCGGGATGTCGCCGCAGGATTGCAGCACCCTTAGCCACAAAAACGCAAATCGAGTAGGCCCATGCGCATTTGCATGGGCCTCTCACAGATCCGGACATGCGGGTCATCGCATCCGGCTCCTCCA
>NZ_JBYTBS010000028.1:0-89464 GCF_058789495.1 Paenibacillus sp. FW126-R14
GGGCGGGAGGCGTGGCACTCGCCGCTCGGAGCGTTGGAAAGCAGCGTTTCAGCAGTGCATGGGCCGTGAGACGGCCTTTCAGGCCCTCTTAGCTGAGCGCGGAGGCTTTTGTGGCTGCGAGACGGCCTTTTCGGTCCTCTCGCTTGAGGTTCTAGCGGGATTGTGCCCTCTTTCCGGCACGAGACGGCCTTTTAGGCTCTCTCAACTGAGCGCGGGGGCTTTCGCGACCGCGAGACGGCCTTTTCGGTCCTCTCACTAGAGGTTCCACCGAAATTATGCCCTCTTTCCGGCACGAGACGGCCTTTTGGGCCCTCTCAGCTGAGTGCGAGGGCTTCCGCGACTGTGAGACGGCCTTTTCGGACCTCTCGCTGGAGGTCCGGCCGGAATTGTGCCCTCTTTCCGGCACGAGACGGCCTTTCAGCTCTCTCGGCTGAGCGCAAGGGCTTCTTCGACCGCGAGACGGCCTTTCAGGCCCCCTCAGCCAGGCGGCTGCCAAGCCCGCCGCGAAAGCACAAAAAAACCGCCGAGCACCAGCCCCGGCGGTTCAATCTTACTTCTGCGAATAAGCCTCATTATATTCTTTGATAATCTGACTGCCGCCGTTTCGCTTCCAGCGCTCAACTTCTTGCAGGAATGCGGCTTTGTCGAGCTTGCCCAGCATGTAATTGTACGTAGCGTCGGAGATGATTTTGTACAGCTCCACGCCGCGCTCGTCGTAGGTTTTCGATTCGAGACCCAGCGTCGGGTCCTTGATGATATATTGCTCATTGTCCAAGCTGAGCGTATCCGCCAATTGGGAAAGGGACTCGCTCTCAGCCACCTGCTTCACCTGTGTATTGTTCAAATCGGCGATCATGAGCGCATACAGCGCATTCACTTCGTTCACCCGGAGCTGGGACGTCTCCTCCAGCAGCTGGACTTTGTCGCCAATCGTGGTGTAATGACGCCCTTCCAGCCCATACTTCATCAGGTTGGCGACATCTTTATCCATGGTCCGGTCAAAAAACTGCAGCACCTGCTTAAGTTCCGCCTCCGTGCGGATCGCTTTCTTGGAGAACAGGTACAACGCGCTGTAGTTCGGAATCGACCAAATCCGAAATCCATTCGGGCCTTCGATATGATTCACAAGGGTGAATTTCGCCTGCGGGTTCACGATCCTCGACTCGTCCGAAAGCCGCTGCACATCCTGCATGCTGCCAATGTATACGCCGGCAATGCCGCGAATCAGCTTGTCACGCTGGACATCCTTGCTGGTCACCGCGAAATCCGAGTTGATGAGCTTCTCGTTGTACAGTTTTTTCATGTAGTCCATGGTGTCCACATAGGCCTGGCTTTCGAATTCCGGCGCAAGCTTCCCGTTCACAACACCCCAGTTGTTCGGCGTGCCGAAATAGGAGCTGATCGTCTTGAAGGCGCCGAACACCAAATCATTCCGGTCGGTCAGCCCGATCGTATCATCCTTGCCGTTGCGGTCGGGATCGCTATACGTGAAAGCTTTTAACACTTGATAGAGCTCTTCCAAATTCGCCGGCTTGGCCAGCTTCAGATTGTCCAGCCAATCCTCGCGAATAATCAGGCCCTGCCGGGATGACGGCCGCTCGGTGTATAAGCCATAGATTTTGCCATCGACAGCCGTCTGTCCCAAAATCTCCTTATTCAGCTTCTTTAGATTTGGATACGCTTCCAAATAAGGTCCAATGTCCCAAAAGGCGCCGGAACGGATCGAATTTTTCATCAGCAAGTAATCGGTATATCTCACATAGGTCGCTTTTTTGAGCGAGTTTGTGGTCAAGGCTGTATTCATTTTATCGGTGTATATGCCATCCGGAACCCAGTTTAGATCCAGCTTCGTATTCGTCCGTTTTTCAATCTCCTGAACGAGCTCAGGAATGGGCGGATGCGGAAAATGCAGCGGTGCCATAATCGAAACGACAGGGCGATCACCGCTCGCTTCAGCCTCTTGGTTGGAGCTTTCTTTCGTGCAGCCGCTAAGCAAAACAATCATCAGCAGCCCGATAATGAATGGACGACAGTGCCTCAAAATTTTCCCGTGTACATGTATACTCATGGCTTTCCCCCTTGCTGCATCAGCGTTTTGCCGTCATAATCAAAGAAAATGATTATCCGCCAGCCAGATGATTATTGATCTAAACGCAAGTCTTGTCTACAATACATAGATAGTCAGCAATGACCATCCTGAGATAAGGTGTTGGATGCGATGCCCAATTTAAGTTTCCTTAGCAAAATGACCATGTTCGGGTTCTTGCTCAGCACGCTCCCGGTAATTTTCATCGGCGCTTTTGCCTTCATGACCTCGTCGAGCGAGATCCAGAAAAATGTCAACGAAGGTAAAATGCAGCTGATCACTCAAATCAATTCCAATGTAGAGCAGAAATTAACGACTGTCAACCATACACTTAATCAAGTTATCAATTCCACCGTGCTCAAAAAAGCGATGGATATGCCGCTAACTGTAAACGATTTCATGATGTACGACGATCTGCGCAGCGAGATTCGGTACATGCAATCTTTTGACACGAAGCTGGAAGATGTCATCTTGATCAATGCCCGCCAGAACTGGATGATTAAGAACTCGGGGCTGTATCGTTTTGACAGCTACCCTTTTTACGATACACTGCTGAACCTGATGAACACGCAGGAGAACAGCACGTGGGTAATGAATCCGTCGAAGTGGTTTTTTACCGAGGAAAATGCGCGGAGTGTGACCTGTGATTACAGTATTTCGCTGGTCAAAAAGCTGCCAACCACCGGCCTGGAGAAATACGGCTTGGCGCTTGCGAATATTCCTGCCTGCTCCCTGCAGGATCTGATTCAGAACGATACCAAGCTCGATGACATCCTGATTATGGACGAGCACAACCGGATTCTGATGCATCCGGATGCCAGTCTGATCGGCAAACCTATTGCGGAGGCCGGCCTGACGGATCTGAGCCAGCTTGCTGCGCCTACGGGACAATTCACGGCGGATATCAACGAGAAGCGCTATTCCGTCAGTTATTTGCACTCAAACTTGAATAATTGGACCTATTTGTCCTTGACCTCCATTGACAGCTTGACCAAGGAATCGCGCAAAATCGGAATCTACACCATCTACATCTGCATTGTGATGCTGCTCATCTCCATGCTGCTCGCTTGGCTTGGTTCGCGTAAAATGTACTCGCCGATCCAGCTCCTGCTCAACCAAATCGGGGGTCTCGTTACCGTGAACCAGAAGCGGAAGGCCAACGAATTCCAGATGATCAGCGAGCATGTCCATACGTTGTTCCAATCGAAGTCCCAGCTGGAACGAGAGGTTCACCAGCATATCGGCCAGGTGCGGACGTTTTTCTTAATCAAAGCTTTTCAAGGGCACATTAAAGTGAGCGAACTGCCTGAGAAGTTAGCCCAGTTTGGCTATACCAAGCAGCTTGAAGAGTGGAAAACCATGTCCGTCATTACGCTGCAGATCGACTCTATCGACAATACGCGTTATGAAAAGAGAGATTTGGAGCTGCTGCTTTTCGCGGCGCACAACATGATCGAGGAGCTCATTCCTTCGGAACAGCGGCTCGCCCCTGTCATTATCGATCAGACGGTGGTTACCTTGATTGGAAGCCCGGATAGCGAAGCTGCCGCTTTTCGCAATACCGTCTATGCCTTAACGGAGCAGATGCAGCAGCACATCTTCAGCTATCTGAATCTGCATGTCAGCATCGGGATGAGTCTTCCCATCCATACGTTCGCGCAAATGTCGATCGCGTATAAAGAAGGTCTGGAAGCGTTGAAGCATCGCATCAAACTCGGCGAAGGCATCATCATTCAGTATGAAAATATTAACTCGGGCAAGCACTTCTTGAATCTGAACTATCCGAAACCGCTCGAAAATGAATTGATGGACGCGATTAAGCTCGCTGAAAAGGATAAATCCAAAGAGCTGCTGCGGCAGCTGCTGCAAGCCGTCTTTGCCGCACCGCTCACGCCTCAGGAATATCAGATTCCGCTGGCGCGGCTGCTCAACAACCTGCTGATGGTGATGCAGGAGTCCGGGATTTCCTTGAATCAGATTCACCCTAACAAAGGCTCGCTCTTCGAGGAGCTGCTGGATCTGCATATGACGGCGGAAATCGAAGACTGGTTCTGGACAGAGGTCATTCACCCGCTGATCCGCATCTACCGCGACCGGCAGGATGCCCAGTACCACAATATTTCGGAGAAAATTATCGATCTCGTGCAAAAATATTACGATACCGACCTGACACTGGAGGATTGCGCTTCCAGACTGCATTACAATGCGAATTATTTGAGCAGCATTTTCCGCAAGGAAACGAACTGCTCCTTCAGCGATTACTTATCGGCCTACCGGTTCAACATGGCCAAAAAATGGCTGTCGGAAACCGATTTGCCGATCAAGGATATCTCCTCCAAGCTGCGCTATAACAATTCGCAGAATTTCATCCGGTCCTTCCGCAAACAGGAGGGCATTACCCCGGGGCAATACCGCGATAAGCAAAAAGAGGGCGCAGCTCCAATTCTTTGAGCACACGGACCTCGGAAGGCACATGGAACGAACGCCAAAAGCCTCCGGAGCCACCAAGCAATCGTTGGTGGCTCCGGAGGCTTTTGCCTCTTCGTTAAACGGTGACGGCAGAAGGCCTGTCCGGCATTCTACTCGCTTGGATCTACGGCTGCCTTCAACGCGGCACGGTTGTTCCATAAGAAGGAAACCACGCTGTTGCGCTCTTCAAAAAACGCTTCTTTCTCATCCAAATAGTCTTTGCCGCGCCCATGCACGCTGAAACGGTCATCGTTATAGTTCATCAGCGTCCACTGCCCTCCGCGCTTGTTGTCAGCGAACACAAGGTATAGTTTCTGGCCCGAAGGATCCCACTTCGCATACGACGAAAAGTTGTCCAAAATCAGGCCAATGTCATCCTTCTTCTTAATTTGCATGATCTTATCTCCTTTTCCTTTTCATTCAGGCATATTTAGTAGAACAGGAACATAGTAAACGAGAATGAATGAAAATGTTGTCGGACTGTGTGAACGGGTCATGGGAACCTTTGTCGAATTGCGATTTTCCCAGCCCTTCCTTCCGTGATGCAGCATGCCTGTAAAAGTGGGAAAAAGCCCGAGGATATCAAATCCTCAGGCTCTTTTCCATTTGTCGATAATTGAAATATCCGGAATTGCTCCATGGAATCTTAACAAATATTCAGCGCATCTAAATTAGCAAGAGTTCGCTTATGGTCCGGGTATGTCGGCTGAATATGGCCTAGATCCCCGCCGCCGCGTACACTCTATCAAAGCTCGCTTTGGAGCGCCGGGCCAAGCTCTCGGGGGAATCCGCCGGAGGCTCAGCCGTCAAAATCTCCTGCGATACGGCGCCTTGATAGCCGATCCGCGCCAAGCCTTGCAGGAAGCCGGCCAAGTCGATAACGCCTTCGCCCGGATACACACGTCCGTTATCCAGCACCTCCTCCACCGGCACGTCCGGTGCGTCGTTGATGTGGACGTGGACGATCTGCTCGGGGCGGAGCTTCTCAATATCGGCCACCGTTAACCCGTTCGTGTACCAGTGGTACGCGTCGAACAGCAGGCCGACATTGCTCTCGCCGATCGCATCAATCCAATCCAGCGTCTCTTCGAGCGTCCAGATGAACGGATGCTTCCAGCGCGTGCGCAAATGATGCGGCCCCACGAATTCTAAACCGAGGCGAATGCCGTAGGCGTCAAGGATTCGCGCGCATGTGCGCAGTCTGCGCGTAGCCAGCGCCATGAAATGCGCCGCTTTCAAATCCGTCGACGGCAAAACGTACGTGCAGCAGCTTCTGCAGCCAAGCGCTGCCGCCGCCTCGGCCGCTTGGGTCAGCTTCGGCAGGCCGGCGCGGAACGTCTCTTCGCTCCCCCGCCATTCCACCGGCAGACCAATGGCCCCGATGACGAGGCCGTGCTTGCCCAGCAGCTCGCGCGCTCCGTCTGCGCCATGGCTCTCCACCAGGGCAAGCGCGTCGATATCGACGGCTTCGAAGCCGTATTTTGCCGCTAACTCGATGAACTGCTCATTGCTTTCCAACTTGCCAAGCCCTGCTCCCGTTAACCCTCTAAGCATCGTGATCCCTCCTGAATTAGATGTCCCAGTTTAATTTGACTTCATTCCCTGTCCGCGAAGATTCATAAATCGCATCCAAAATTAAATTATTCGTATAGCCGGACAATGCGGACGTAATAGGCTGTTTGCCGTCCCGAATACAATCCAGGAAATGTCTGCTAAGACGCAGGCGCTCTCCCTCATCGTTCTCAGGCTTTTTCAAATCCGTCTCCATGGCCCGATTGAATTTCTCAGTCAGCAGTTTGCCGGTTGCTCCCTTATAGCTCGCTCCGCCTTCGGAACCCATCAAATGGATGAACGGCGTGTTGTCCGTATCCATGTGAACAGCCCAGCTCACTTCCAGCGTCAGCGTACTGCCGTCTTCCATACGAATGAGAGCCGTAGCCAAATCTTCCACATCGTAAGTGCCGTTCCAGTTCGGCGTCCCCCACGTTCCAATCCCCTTCTTGCGGGGACCGAATTCCGCATAAGCAGCGCCAAAGACGGAGACCGGCTTCGGATTGCCCATCAAATATAGCGCCAGATCCAGCATGTGAACCCCAATATCAATCAACGGGCCTCCGCCCGATTCGTTCATTTTCGTAAACCAGGTGCCCCAGCCCGGAATCCCTTTGCGGCGGAACCAGCCTGTTTTGGCCGTGTAGATTTTGCCGAGCTCGCCGGCTTCAACCTGCTCTTTGATCAGCTGCGACACAGCTTCCCAACGCATTTGGTGACCGATCATAACGACCTTGTCCGATGCTTCGCTGGCTTTCAGAATTTGTTTGGCCGCTGCCGCATTAATGCCCATTGGCTTCTCGATCAGCACGTGCTTGCCGGCTTCAATGGCTTGTACAGCGAGGGAAGCATGATACTGGTTAGGCACGCCGATAATGACAGCGTCAACATGCTCGCTTTGAATAAGCTCTTCAGGGGTAGCGGCCACGTTGGCAATGCCATACTCCTGCGCTTTGGCTTCCGCCAAGGGCAAGTACGCGTCGGTAATCGCCGTAATTTCACAGGATTCCGCCAATTTCGAAAACTCGCGTATATGCACGCTGCCGATATTGCCAGCACCGATAATTCCTAATCTGATTTTGTTATCACTTCCCACAACGTGTTCCTCCTTCATAAGTGCAACTTGTACGCTCCGCTTTTATGATAAAATAAATATAGCAGAAAAACGCACCTATATTTCGGAAAACGTCCCATTTCTTCGAAGGAGACCGCCTTATTATGACGTACTTTCCCGACTATTTGAAAACGTATCCAAATATGCACTCGTCCTTCCCTTTTCACCTCAGCAAAAATACCCTTGAACACGGCTTCAGGGCGCATCGCCACGATTTCCTGGAATTTTCCTATGTCATTGAAGGCACCGGCTCGGAGAGCATCAATGATGTAAATCACGAGATGCGAACCGGCACATTCACGTTCGTGCTGCCCTATCAAGTGCATGAAATTTTTACGGATCCGGGACAAAAGCTGGTTCTGTACAACTGCATGTTCAGCATGGACCTGTTAATGGAATCAGGGAACGATCCCGGACTGTCCGGGCTGCTGGGCGAGATGACCGCCATGCCGGCTTATATCCAGCTGCAGGGGCATGACCAACATACGATGCTTGCTCTCCTTGAGGAGATGTATCAGGAGTACAATGGCACCGAACGCTACAGGCAGACGCTCCTAAAAGGCAAACTAAAGGAAATTCTCATCCGTTTCGACCGCCATCGTTGGAAGCAAAGCGAACAAGGAGCACCCTTCGCAGCAGCGACAGCAGCAGAAGCCCTGCCGTTTCACGGGGCGAAGACGAGTCATGCGGTTTGGCCCATCATTCATTATATTCACCGCAACTATCAGGAAGAGCTTGCTTTATCCGACCTCGCCACGCAGTTCTCCATGAGCGCTTCCCGCATCTCCGAAGTGATTAAGCAGACGACTGGACAAACCTTCGTTCATTTCCTGCATGATTTGCGTCTGCGCCATGCCTGCAGCCTGTTGGTGTCCACCGACATGAGCGTAACCGAAATTGCGCACGAGGTCGGCTACGGCTCGTACAAAACGTTTTCCCGCATTTTTCGGGAAAGCAAAGGCATCGTACCGAAGGATTACCGCAAAGCGGAGCATCATCGCCGGGTGACGTGAACGGGCTGCCCTTAAGGTGTGTTTCACCTTCCTGGGCGGCCTTTTTTATTGGAACGGAGTGGTGTGGGAACTAGGGTCCGCTATTTTCCGCGAAGGGCACCATTCCTCTGGTCTCGGGGAACTGCAGGCCTCTATTACACTGTTTCCAAGCCATTAGATGGCTTGGCGTGCGAAATATGACCCTGTAGTTCCGCTTGAAACCTGCAATCAGCCAAGTTTGCCGAAATAGCTGACTGTAGTATCCTTTCGGACGCAGGTCCTTCCATGTAGGGATACGCGCTGTCCCTGGAGTGTTCATTAGATTGACATGCTAATCTTCTGCGGAAACGAAGGCGCAGTTGTAAGCAGGAAGAAGCGCGTGCGCATCAGCTTACGTTCTATGCTGCACTTTGTGCAATATAAAGTGGGCATAATACGGCAAGTGCTTACTCTCGTTGCACAAAGTGCAATGATTTCGCTAGATTTGCGCTGAAAACTAGCTTTGGAGGCTGAAATGATTGTACACAGTGCAATGTAGGAGCCGGAGAAGCAAAAATAGGCTGAAATGAATGCACAATGTGCAATATAGCTATGTTAGTTGAAGAGAAGAGAGGAGGAGCAATTACAAGTACCAGGTGAGAGGAAGGTGTTGATGCAGCAGAAAGAGTCTCGTGCGCATCAGCTCACGTTCTATGCTGCACTTTGTGCAACATAGGGCAGGCATATTGCGGCAAAAGCTCACTCTCGTTGCACAAAGTGCAATGATTTCGCTAGATTTGCGCTGAAAACTAGCTTCGGAGGCTGAAATGATTGTACACAGTGCAATGTAGGAGCCGGAAAAGCAAAAATAGGCTGAAATGGCTGCACAATGTGCAATATAGCTATGTTAGTCGAAGTGAAAAGGAGGAGTATTTACAAGTACCCAGGTGAGAGGAAGGTGTTGATGTAGCAGGAAGAGTCTCGTGCGCATCAGCTCACGTTCTATGCTGCACTTTGTGCAATATAGGGCAGGCATATTGCGGCAAAAGCTCACTCTCGTTGTACAAAGTGCAATGATTTCGCTAGATTTGCGCTGAAAACTAGCTTTGGAGGCTGAATTGATTGTACACAGTGCAATGTAGGAGCCGGAAAAGCAAAAATAGGCTGAAATGAATGCACAATGTGCAATATAGCTATGTTAGTCGAAGTGAAGAGGAGGAGCATTTACAAGTACCCAGGTGAGATGAAGGTGTTGATGCAGCAGGAAGAGTCTCGTGCGCATCAGCATGCAGGAAAGTAGCATCAGAGTACATGGTCACTGGGTTCGGTGTACATCATGCGGGAAAGTAGCATCAGAGTATATGGTCACTGGGTTCGATGTAAATCACGCCGGAGCTAGTCTCAGCTCAAGTTCGGGGGCCGGGCGAAAGCCGCAGCAGGTCCTCCGCGCGCGTTTCCCCCTGCTCACGGCGCAAGCCCCGCCTCCTTCGAACCAGCCCCAGCCCCCGAAATAACCCGCCCAACTTCCGGCAATACTACTCCAAGTCCCTTCCATCTGCCCCACTTCCTTCTCACCGCATACATACATTCCTTGACAGGAATATTCCTTATGAAGTATATTAAAGGTGTGAACTCGACTATGAGCTCTCCCGCAGTAACCTGTCAATGGTCGCCTAATTCAACGTGGAAGAGAAGCCCGTTTTGCTTTTGAATCGCAGCACCTTATTATTCTTAAATTATGGAGGTATTCACCCATGTCCGAAACTACAAACGCCAATCCGTTAGTCATCACCCGCACGTTCAACGCTCCCCGCGAGCTCGTCTTCAAATGCTGGACGGAGCCTGAGCATCTCTTGAACTGGTGGGGACCTACTGGAATGAAGTTGGAAGTCGCTTCCTTGGATCTTCGTCCCGGCGGCGTGTTTCACTACAGCATGAAATCCCCGGAAGGATTCCAAATGTGGGGGAAATTTGTTTATGGCGAAATTACGCCTCCGGAAAAACTTGTTTTCACGAACTCGTTCTCCGATGAGGAAGCCAACACGGTACGCGCTCCATTCAGCCCTGTTTTCCCGCTTGAAATTATGAATACTCTAACGTTCGAAGAGCAAGACGGCAAAACGGTTCTCACGATGCGCGGAGGCCCGGTGAACCCGACCGAGGAAGAGGCCGCATTCTTCGCTTCCATGGCAGAAAGCATGCAGCAAGGTTTCGGCGGCACGTTCGGCCAACTCGACGAATACTTGGCGAAGCTCGCCTAACGCCATTGCACCGGCTCGATCAGAGCCGGTGTTTTTTTCTGCCCTCATCCAAGGCGTCACAAAAGCGGCCTCTTCATCCGAAATATATAGGAGCCGGACAAGTTTCGGCAGCATCCGACTGAACCCAAAGGAGACTACTGTATGTTTCGCCATAAAATGAAGTCCGGCGCCGCTCTTCTGCTGACGGCCGCTCTTTTCGCGGGAAGCACGCCGGCATCCGCAAGCTATTCCCCTTCCGTTAACGCAGTAACGAAGCAGGTGACCGCTCAAGGGAAAACCTTCAGCGTCAGCACCGTCACGGTCGACCTGACCGACCCGACACTGGAGCTTGCTCCTGCTTTAGCTGACGGAGGGATCGGTCATGACGCTCCCTTACAAGCCATCGCGGAACGCGAAGGGGCGGTTGCCGCGATTAACGGCACTTTTTTTAACGCGTATGAGTCCGACCCGTACTCCCGCTACCCGAATGGGACCCTGCTGCAAGCCGGTGAAGCTATGCATTCCGGGGAAAACCAGACTTTTATTCTGAATCGGGATAAAGTTCCGGGTATCCAATTCGTGGACCTCGACATCGCCGTGCGCGTCAGTGAAGGTTCAGGCACTTATCCCATCACCCCCTGGGGGGTTAACAAGTATTACGGCGAAGGCAGCACCGACCAAATTGTCTGGTACACGCCGGATTTTGGCCGCTGGATCGGTTTCCCGGGCGGCACGAAAGTCGTCATTGAGGGCGGGCTCATCACGCGAATCACGAACGATTCCGTCCAGGTCCTGCCGGCGGTTACGTCCTGTTTGTCGGCAACAGCGCCAACAACCGGCAGCACGTTCTGCCGAATTTGGACGTCGGAGACAGAGTCACCAAGGAGCTGCTGGCCAAAGGGGAAGGCGGCAGCTCCCTGAACGCCTCGTCGTGGCTGTCGGCCATCGGGGCCGGACCGAAGCTGGTCACTGGCGGCTCCGTTGATCTCAACGCCAATCGAGACGGCTTCTCCGACCCGAAGGTAACGCAATCTTCCGCAGCGCGAAGCTTCATCGGCATCGATGGGTCGGACCGCCTCGTGATGGGAACCGTGCCGAGCGCAACGCTTTCCCAGCTCGCCGCCATCGCCGTTCAGCTTGGGCTGAAGGAAGCGATGAACATGGACGGCGGGTCCAGCTCCGGGCTGTATGCCAACGGCAGCATGCTGACCTACCCCGGCCGCGAGCTGAGTAATGCGCTCGTCGTGCGCAAGCTGGACAAGCCGAAAGTGCAAATCGACATCAACGGGCAGCCTGTGTATGACTACAGCGGCTTTATCGTCAACGAGACGACCGTTGTTCCGATTCGCCCCTTCATCACGGCGATGAATGCCGGCTTTCAGTGGGATGCCGCAACGCGGACGGCAACCATCACGAACGCCGGAGTCACGATGAAGCTGAAAGATGGCAGCTCTACAGCAACGGTGAACGGGAAGTCCGTCGCCGTACCTGTACCGCTGCAAATTATGGAAGACAGCCGCATGTATGTTCCACTCCGCCTCGTAGCGGAATCGCTGAACAGCAAAGTGGACTGGAACAGCCGCTTGTACCGGGCGTCCGTCCGCCTGCCATAACTCGCAAAAACATGAAAACAAAGACCTGGGACGCAGTCGCGGGTCTTTGTTTTTCATCCCGTAACGCTTATAATAAAACGAGAAAAAGTTTAAAAGAAAAGGTGTCATTTCATGAGCATATTAAACGTAGAAAGATTAAGCCACGGCTTTGGAGACCGCGCCATCTTCAACGACGTCTCGTTCCGCCTGCTCAAAGGGGAGCACATCGGACTTATCGGCGCAAACGGCGAAGGGAAATCGACCTTCATGAACATCATTACGGGCAAGCTTCAGCCCGACGACGGGAAGGTTGAATGGTCCAAGCGCATGCGCGTTGGCTACCTGGATCAGCATGCTGTGCTAAGCAAGGGCATGTCAATCCGCGACGTTCTCAAAGGAGCTTTCCAATATCTGTTCGACATGGAACAGGAAATGAACGATATGTACGGCCGAATGGGCGACGTGACGCCGGAAGAGCTTGAACAGATGCTGGAAGACGTCGGCACGATTCAGGATACGTTGACGAATCAAGATTTTTACATGATCGATGCCAAAATCGAAGAAACCGCCCGCGGGCTGGGTCTTACCGATATCGGCCTGGATAAGGATGTCAACGATTTAAGCGGCGGACAGCGTACGAAAGTATTGCTGGCGAAATTGCTGCTCGAAAAGCCGGACATTTTGCTCCTCGATGAGCCTACCAACTATTTGGACGAGCAGCACATCGAATGGCTGAAGCGTTACCTGCAGGAATACGAGAATGCCTTCATTCTGATTTCTCATGACATTCCTTTCTTGAACAGCGTCATCAACTTGATCTACCACATGGAAAATCAGGCGTTAAACCGCTATGTCGGGGACTACAACCATTTCCAACAAGTCCACGAAATGAAAAAACAGCAGCTGGAATCCGCGTATAAGCGCCAACAACAGGAGATTTCCGAGCTGAAGGACTTCGTCGCCCGTAACAAAGCAAGCGTTGCGACGCGGAACATGGCGATGTCCAGACAGAAAAAACTCGACAAAATGGACGTCATCGAGCTGGCGAGGGAGAAACCGAAGCCGCAGTTCAATTTCAAAGAAGGCCGCACATCAGGCAAGCTGATTTTCGAAACGACCGATCTCGTCATCGGCTACGACTCACCGTTATCCAGACCTCTGAACCTGCGTATGGAACGCGGACAGAAGATTGCGCTTGTCGGTGCGAACGGTATCGGGAAAACGACGTTGCTGCGGAGTATTTTAGGCGAAATCACGCCTGTCTCGGGATCTGTTCAAAAAGGGGACAACCAGCAAATCGGCTACTTCCAACAGGAAATCAAAGATTCCAACAACAACACTTGTATCGAGGAAGTGTGGAACGAATTCCCTTCGTTCACACAATTCGAAGTGCGCGCAGCGTTAGCCAAATGCGGCCTCACTACGAAGCACATCGAGAGCAAAGTTGTTGTGCTGAGCGGCGGCGAGAAAGCGAAAGTTCGCCTCTGCAAGCTGATCAACCGCGAAACGAACCTGCTCGTGCTCGATGAGCCGACCAACCACTTGGATGTGGATGCCAAGGATGAGCTCAAGCGTGCGCTTCAGGCATATAAAGGCAGCATCCTGCTCATTTCCCACGAACCGGACTTCTATCGCGATGTCGTGACGGAAACGTGGAATTGCGAATCCTGGACAACGAAAGTGTTCTAACCATAGGAAGAGGGCCTCTTCGAGTAGATGAATCTGCTTGAGGATGCCCTCTTTTTTTATCGCTATCTCCGCCCAGCATGGGAACTTGCTTTCCAATGATACAAAGTGTATCATAAACATACGCATGAATATAAGCATAAGCATGAACATGAACATGATCATTTTCATTATCATTATCATTATCATTATCATTATCATTACCGTTATCCTTACCGCTCTTACTCAAGATTGAAAGCGAGGACGCCCATGCCAGTCGTTCGCCAATTCCTCCAAAGCAAAATTCTCGTTTGGCTGTTCATCTTATGCCTGAGCGACGCCCTTTTTACGGACATCGGCCTGCGTCTGTCCTTCATTGAAGAGATGAACCCTCTGATACGAAGTGTATACGAGTGGCATGTGTTTGCGTATTACTGCCTAAAACTCGTCCTCCCTCTGCTGCTCATGGCCTTCTACCCCTATATTCGTAAACGAGCTTGGGTCAAGCCCTGCCTCTCCTTCACGGTCATCATCTATGGAGCCGTCAATGTCGTTCACTTCATCTGGCTGTCGTATGGGTTGAAATACGTTGCGAACAGCTAGCCGTTAAATTCCCAACCCCCGCGTACACGTCGCAATAAAAAAAGAGCCTTGCCTGAACGCAAGCTCAGCACGGCTCTTACTTCAAGCAAACCTCAAAATCCTTCACATGCACAGCAGTACCCGCAATTTTAATCCCCCATGCATCCGGCCCTGTGTCGACAAATACGCTGACTCGGCCGTCTCTTCCGATCTCATGACCTTGCTCAATCATGAAGGTTAACGACGCAGTGCCAGCTTCCTTCCGAATGTACTTCGCATAATAGGCTCCCATGACACCCGACGCCGTTCCGGTTACCGGATCTTCAACCGTGCCCGAGTAAGGCGATGAAAAATGCCGGGCATGCATATCGGCTTCCACATCGTACGTCTCCAAGCAAAAAGGATGAATCGACGCCCTCGGCATCTCTTTAAGCACTTCAGGAAACTGCCGGTTATTCGGCTTCATGGCTTTAAACACAGCCAAATTCTTGATAGGAACCAGCAAGGTCCATATCCCTGTACTTCCATACACGACCGGCAGGCCGGTCTCCAGGTCATCTACCCCGATTCCCATTGAAGCAGCCAAATCTTCCAGGGAACCGCAGAAATCTTGGAACTGCGGCGAGGCTTGCTGCATGATGATGCTCAGCTTGTCATGAACAGCGTGAATGTGAACGGACAATACGCCTGCTTTAGTCTCAATCGTCAGATCCGTTTTGTCTCCAAGCAGCCCCTTCGTCTTCATCGCATAAATCGTAGCTACGGTGGCGTGCCCGCACAGATTCATCTCGTGTCCCGGGGTGAAATACCGGATTCGGACGTCCGCGATATCGGACTTGATGGGAAAGGCCGTTTCGTTGAAGCCGACTTTTTCGGCGATTTGCTGCATCTCGCTTTCTGAGAGCGAGTCTCCATCCAGCACGACCCCAGCGGGATTCCCCATCTCGGGAATGGCGCTGAACGCGTCATAATGATAAACGTTAATCGTTTTCACAAGATCACCCTCCGCCTTACAAATCCTTCACAATTTGATCAATCTCAAACTGCACGCGCACGATCCCTTCCTTGCACGCATCCAGTTTAATCTCCTGTTCCATCGCCTTCTCAAGCCCCTGAACGGCCGCTAACAACGACTCTGCGTAGAAATTGGCCGCCACGCCTTTCAGCGTATGCACCATGCGGCGGGCCACGGCATCTTCCTGATGGATGATAGAGGGCAGCAGCTCCTCCGCGAAAGAAGCGTAATCCAGCTTAAATTTCTCGATCATGTACTGAAAAATGTGGATTTTCTGATCGATATTCCGCAGCACTCGTTCAACATCCATCCCCTTAATGTGCAGCAGCCATTGCAAATCCTGCCACTTCTCCAGCGTGTCCGACAGCTGTTTCTCATTCACCGGCTTGACCAGTATACCATTAAGACCCAGCTTCAGCATTTGCATCGGATCCTTCACGAATCCGTTCGCTGTAAGCGCAATAATTGGAACCCGCTGCATCGGCTTCAACTGCCGCAGCTTCTGAGTTGCCTCGTAGCCATCCATCTCCGGCATATGAATATCCATCAGAATAAGCTTCCACGGCCTCAGCCCGGCACGTTCCAGAACTTCATAGCCATTCTGCGCAATAACGACGTCATAGCCCAATTGTTGCAGAAGCTGCGTGATCACCAACTGATTGATTTCATTGTCCTCGGCAACTAAGATGTCCCCCTTGGACTGCGAATGCGATCGCTCCATTAATGCCGCTTCACCGGCCCCCCTCTCGGACCATGGCTTCAGCCCGTTCAGAGTCTGCAAAACTTTGCGCAGCGACAGCCGGCTTACCGGTTTAACAAGGACGGCATCCGCTTTCAATGCTGCCGGAAGCTCGTACATCTCTTCTCTGCCTTCCAGCGTCGTGAGCGCGATCACGCGGGTCTGGGAACGATCCACCGCATTCAGCACACGCTGCCAAATAGCTTGATGCTGCATAGGGTCCATTTGCATATCCAGAAAAATATGCCCGAAAGCAGACTCTCCCGGCTCCTTGTCCTGTTGTTCCAACACGGTTAACAACTCGGAAACTGTTGAAACTATACTCGTCTGCAGCTGCAATGAGCTTAGAAGATCCGATGCATGCTGCGCCGCAAGCGGATGATCCTCAGCTACCAGCACCCGGTTATTCTCTTGAAGCAACACCTGCTGCTCGCAATACATCTGGAGTTCTTCCTCCGCCAACCGGTTAAGCCCGAACAGCAGGCTAAAGTAAAAACGGCTGCCCTCTCCGAGAACGGTTTCAACCTGAAGCACGCCTCCCATGGACTGCACCAAATGCTGGCAGATAACGAGCCCTAGTCCTGTACCGCCGTACCTTCGGCTTGTCGAGGTATCCGCCTGCGAGAATGGCCGGAATAGCTGCGACAGCTGTTCCTTCGAGATGCCGATCCCGGTGTCCTCCACCGCAAAAGAAATGATGACGCCTTCCTCCGCATATTCCTCAAGCTGCACCTGTATCCGTATGTGCCCGTGCTCCGTAAATTTGATCGCATTATTCGATAAATTAATCAATACTTGCTCTAATCGAAAGGAGTCCCCGCTGACGATATCGGGCAAATCTTCGGACGTATCCAGCAAAATCTCGATGCGCTTATTCGCCAGTGATATGCTGGCCAGATCAGCAACCTTCTGAAGCGACTCCTCTAAGGAGAAATCAACCGTTTCCAAAACTAATTTTCCGGCTTCGATTTTCGAGAAATCCAAAATATCGTTAATCGTCGCCAGCAAGACGCTCGACGAAGCATCCATTTTGGTCAAGTAATCCTTCTGCAGTGCCGTCAATTCGGTACGCTGCAGCAGAAGGGACAGCCCCATAATGCCGTTAAGCGGCGTGCGGATTTCGTGACTCATCCTTGCCAGGAATTGACTCTTCGCGCGATTGGATTCGTCCGCTTCCTCCCGCTTTTTCAGATCCGTGATGTCATGAACCGTGCCGGTCACTCCGATGATTTCCGTCTTTTTCTCATTGAACAGGGGAGACAATGTGACATTATACGCGTGCTCGGCATCGTCCGGCAGCAAGAAATTAACGGCGAATTGCTGCGTCTTCCCGTTAATAATCGATTGCGTGAACGCCCGCTCCCATTTCGCAGGATCGTCCATCTGAATCACATCGGTCAATTGTTTTCCTTTTACCCGCTCAGGCGTAAGCTGATAAGTTTGGTACATTTTATAGTTAGCAGAGGCAATGCTTCCATCCAGTCGAAATCTGAAAATAAAATCCTCCGAGTTTTCCACCAAGGTCCGGAACTGCTCATCCCGCACTCTTGCCTTCATCTGGGCAGCACGGTGCTCGGACACATCTACCGCTGACCCGATAACTTCACTAACCGCGCCAAATTTGTAAATAGGCTGCAAGGTAACGAGGATCGTATAGCCTTGGCAGTCATATTCATACGTGACTCGTTCCCCTCTCCAAGCCTGTTCATAATAGGCCTGCAGAACATTCAGGGAGTTATCGCCGAACAAGCCGATTTCATGCGTTTTTTTCCCAATAAACTGACCCGGTCTCAGCCCCAGCTGATAGAGCAACTGGCCTTCAATCAATATGTATACAAATTGCTCCCTATGCCTATGAAATTTGAACGTAAATCCCGGCTGAAAGCGCAGCATATCAATGAGCTCCTGCTCCACCTCCCGAATTTGCAGCTTAAACTCCCTGGCGCGAATCAGATAGCGAAGAATGCAGGCCACAGTCACCATACACACCATTTGGTAACAGAGATAGGTCCATATCATTGGCAGCGGGATTCGATACACGAGCCAAGTCGCTCCGTAATAGCATGCAAATAAAAAAATTCCGCCAAATAACCATTTAAACCAATAGGAGCGCATTTTAGCAATAATAACTCCGGTTCCCAGGACGGCAGCCAGCCCAATGAACAGCATCGGCAGCGGAGTGTAACTATCCATGATGAGTCGCCAGCCCCATAGAATGGCTAATGTAATCAACATGGCGGGGAGTCCGCCCAAATAAGCGGCAAGCATAAAACCTATGCCACGGAAATTAAGACTGAACTGGTCATCGACGGTGACGCCAAAGTTAATAAGGATCACAACCAGGAGGCCGTGTGCGAGACCTACGAAAACCTTGTAATACCACGCCGGATTCTGATCCAATTTCGTCATAATGAAAAATTGTTCAACGAATAACACAAACACTGTAATAATCGTAAAATTGGTAATCAAATCGCGCAGCAGAACAATCACCAGCCTAATCTTAAATAGCTACCCTGTCCGTTTATTTCTCGTATCCAGCAGCATCTCCGCAACGGTCTCAGCCTGAACCGGTTTGCTGAAATAATAGCCCTGCACGAATCGGCAGCCGCAATCTCTCAGCACTTGAAGCTCCTCCTCGGTCTCCAGTCCTTCAGCCACAACGAGCAGGTTCAAGTTTTTAGCCATTGTAATCACGGTGTTCACGATAGCGGCATTCACTTCCCGATGTTTCAAGCCTTTAATAAAGGACTGATCTATCTTCAACTTGTCTATAGGAAAATCCTTCAAGAAACCCAATGAACTATATCCGGTTCCAAAATCATCCATCGCGACGCGAACGCCCAGCTTTTTCAATTGACTGAGCGCGTCTGCGGCCAGATTGACCTCCATGCTCATACTCTCCGTTATTTCCAGCTCCAAGTACTTCGGCTGCAAGCCTGTTTCTTTTAAAATCTTCTGAATCATCGCACTAAGTCCGCTATCGTTGAACTGTCGTCTGGACAGATTAACGGCCATAAATAAGCAGGGAAGACCGGCTTCCTGCCATTTCATATTTTGCATGCACGCCTCTCTCAGCACCCATTCGCCGATCTCATGAATCAAGCCGCTTTCTTCCGCTACAGGAATAAAATCACCCGGCGGCACCTGTCCCAAAGTCGCATTATGCCAACGAATTAAGCTCTCCAGTCCAACGACGCTATTCGTATGCACGTCCACGACAGGCTGATAAACGAGATGAAATTCCTTATTCGCAATCGCTTTACGCAAATGAAATTCGATGTCCATTCTTCTTTGAAACTGGTCATGCTTCCCCTGAAGGTTAGCGGAGAGCGCAGCTTCCATGATGCCTGCCGTTTTGAGAGGGGATTCATAGACGCCTTGAATGCCGTTTAAAATCGCCAATTTACAGCGTTCCAGGAAATACGAGATCATACTGTCATGCGACGTTTGCCCGGAGAGCATTTCTTTATGATAATAATCCGCAGCGCCGATCCGCATAGCCTGGATGGTCCGCATGGCGCCTTCGGATGTTTGCGTACTAAGCACTACGATAGGAATTGGATGACGATTCATAATGAGCTGGAGCGCTTTAATCCCTGCCGGCATCGCCAAATCGATGACCGCCAAATCCGGTCTCTCTTCGAGCATGCAATTCAAAGCGGCATTTCCGTGCTCCGCCGTTCCTGTGATGACGAACTGCTCATCTTTCTGAAAGATCGTGCCCAGCAGTTCCGTTAGTTCATTAGAATCACTTACAATCAGGACTCCACACCTATTTCTAAGACCCATTTACTTACACCTCCTACAAGCCATTTTCACATTAAGCCGTATTACCCCTATTGTACTTTCCACTTATTAGGTTACTTACCTAAAAGGTATGATTTTTAGCTCGTTTTCGCTAACAATTTGCTAACAAATTCCCGATAAAAAGTATAGGAGAGCGATTTACTCTTATTTTTCGACACCTTATAATAGAAGAAGTAAGCAAGATGTTAGGACGTACGAACCCTCTGTTCATTCATGAATCAGCAATACAAAATAAACTTAGTCTGGGGGAGTTTATAATTGGACAGGGTGCTTTTAATTGAGGACGACGATATTATAGGTGAAATGGTCTGTATGTATCTGACAGAAGAAGGATTCTTAGTCCTTAGAGCCCACAATGGCCAGGACGGCCTTGCCGCACTGCGGGAATTCGAGCCCGAGCTTATTCTTCTGGACCTCATGCTGCCCGACGTTGAAGGCACTGACTTATGCAATTCCTTGCGAAGCTTGACGCCCGTTCCTATCATTATCATTTCTTCCAACTCCAAAGTCAGCGAGAAGATCGAGGCATTCACCGTCGGCGCTGACGACTATTTATGTAAGCCCTTTAGCATGCATGAGATGAAGGCCCGTATCCAAGCGCTTTTACGCAGGTCCAAGCAGGCCCATCCACCCGAAGAGCCGCTTGTCCAGCAGAATGCTACGGTCCTCCCTACGGATTTGAACATTAATCTGGAAAAAAGAACGCTCTACGTGCGAGGCGAACCCGTCGACATGACCTTCTCGGAATTCGAGCTCATCCGGCTGCTGTACGAACACCCTGAACGCGTTTATCGCCGGGAAGATCTGATTAACGCTTTGCGTGGTTTCGACTCCTATGTCAACGATCGCGCCATTGATGTACATATCACGAATTTACGCAGGAAAATTGAAGCCAACCCCAAAGAACCGAAATATATCAAAACCGTCTGGGGCGTAGGCTATAAATTTGTTTTATAGAATAAGATCTGATCCATTCCTGGATCGGGTCTTTTTTGATGCAAAAAAGCTCTTGGACAGCCACTTTTTGTCGGTTAACGATGCAATTTGTAGAAACTAACATCTCGTCCTAGAATTTAACAAAAATTGGTTGACATAGAAATCATTAATCATATATCATTGGACTTCTGGAGCCTTTATTTTACAGGAAAATGTCGGTTATACATCATATGACAGCTAACTAAACATGGATTCACAAGTGCGATACCATTACTAAGGAACAAACGGGTGAACTCTTATGAATAGTGATAAATTAATTTTGGATTTGGGCAGTCACAGCGCCAACGTGTTTAAGAAATCAGACATCGGCATCGAACAGGTAGACGTTCTCACATGGGAGCTGATCGAGAGCGAGGTCTGCCTCCCGTCGATCGAGGATAAGATTAAGACCTTGCTGTCCGCACAAGGGTCCTTAATCAACGGCTCCTCTCAAGGAACCGTAGAAGCTATTGGAACGGAAGCGATGCGACGATCGCCGGTCCTCTCTGAGCATATGAAGGAAATATGCCGGAATCTGCGGATTGCCTATCGGACGATCAGCCAGAAGGAGGAAGCGGAGCTGCTGCGGAGAGCGATTAGCCAATCGGACATTCCCAGCCATCTTGACGTTATCAATGTCGGAAGCGGCAGCATTCAGATCATTACGAAGGAATGCGAAGCTCCTTATCTCATTCCGTTCGGGACATCCGATCTGAATCAGGAATTCCATTTGCTGAAGCCGCCGCATCAGAGGCAGATCACCACCTGCATCAAATGGCTCTCCACCCGCTTGCCCGCATCCTTGGAGCAATTTGCGTTTACCGGCGGTGCGAAGACGTATCTGCGGCATTTCGATATTGAGCTTGAACAGGATCTCTACTGCTCAAGAAGCGACTTCACCCAGCTCACAAGACGGCTTGCTGCATGCAATCTCTCGGATTTAGAGGCCGGCTCCCCCTTCGATCCCAAGTGGATGCGCAATGCCATTGCCTCAAACTGTGTTGTCCTCGCGGGTCTCATTAAATCAGGCACCAGCAAATTCATGCCCTCCGATCTGAATATCGCCCATGGCTTCATGAATCAATTATAATCCGGATGCTCGCAACAAAAGGGTGCCCGCGGCACCCTTTTGACCAAATCTTAATGTAAATTTGATGTTATCAAAACCCGCCTGTTCACCCCGTATTATATAATACAGTGAATATTAGTTGTAATTACATCTATGATAGGTGGGTCCTTACATATGGCACAGACGATGAAAGCCGCATTAATCAAGGCATACAGCGGGGTCTCGGGCATTGAGATCGGCGAGACGCCGATTCCCGGGATAGCCGGCAACGAAGTCCTTATCAAGGTTCATGCGGCCTCCATTAACCCTGCGGACTTATTATTTCTTTCCGGCAATTACGGCATTCAACGGGCGCTGCCCTCGGTCGGCGGAATGGAAGGGTGCGGAACGGTCGTTGCGACCGGCAACAGCCTCGTAGCCCGCATGCTGAAAGGCAAACGCGTAGCCTTCGTTTCCGAGATTTACGGCTCGTGGTCCGAATATACGAAAGCCAGCGCAATGACGTGCATGGTTCTGCCCGACCACGTATCGGACGAGCAGGGCGCCGTCTTCTTCGTCAATCCGGCGAGCGCCATGGCGATGGTGAAGATTGCCAAACAGCACAAGTCCAAAGCGATCGTCCAGACGGCCGGAGCGAGCGCGCTGGGCAGAATATTGGTGAAGCTCGGCAAAGCGGAAGGCATTCCGGTCATCAGCATTGTCCGTAAAGAAGAGCATGCCCAGCTCCTTACAGATCTAGGCGGACAGCATATCGTCAACAGCGCTTCCCCCGGTTTCGGAGACGAACTTAAGGCAATGTCTCACGCCCTTGGCGCTACCGTGTGCTTCGATGCCGTCGGCGGAGACTTGACAGGCACCGTGCTCTCGGCGCTGCCGGACGGCTCCACGCTGTTTCAATACGGCCTTCTGGGAGGCAACACGACCACGATCAACGCCGATGATCTTGTTTTCCGCCAGAAGCGGATCACAGGCTTCTGGGCGTCCGACTGGGTGAAAACACAATCCATCTTTGAGCTGCTGTCGCTGCAAGGCTCTATGAAGAAATCGGTCGGATCGCAGATCCAGACCGAGATCAGCCAAACGTACTCGCTTTCGCAAACTGCAGATGCGATCCGGCAGTACGCCGCCAACATGACCTCAGGCAAAGTACTGCTCCTGCCCGTATAGCAAAAAGGGACTGTCCTCCAAGCGGATATCCAGCTTGAGGATCGTCCCTTTTTTTGCTGGAGACATGTCTCCTGGCCGGACGTGCCCATGTTGATGAGAACTACAGGGCGCTATTTGAGCAAATTGTGCGATTCCAGGTTTTAGAGGGAACTACAGGCGCTTAATTGCTCAATTACCTCCCATTTAAGATGAAATGATGGGAATAGAGGAGCATAGTTCCCTCAAAAAGGATAAAGCGTCGATGGGCAGCCAAATAGAGGATCATAGTTCTCCTTCAGCGAAGGCTTGCCATTTCGGGTTCATGCTAGAACCGTTGAGGCCTGCATTCCTTCCCGCTAGAACTCCGTAATGATCGTGAGAATCACCGGCCTCCGGCCCGTTTTCTCATAAAAGAAACGCCCCAGCACGTCCTTTACGTTAATTTTCAGCACATTCCACTGGTTCAACTGCTCCTGCCCCGTCTGCAGCCGATTCACCGTATCCGCCGCGAGAATGCTCGCTTGGTCGATGAGATCCTCGGACTCCCGCACATAGACGAAGCCTCTGGAGATGATGTCGGGGCCCGATAAAATTTTGCCGTCGGTTTTGCTAAGCAGGAGCACGACGATCAGAATCCCCTCCTCCGAAAGCTGCTTCCGGTCGCGCAGCACAATATTCCCCACATCGCCCAGACCGTCGACCAGCGTATTGCCCGCGGTGACTTTGCGGCTCTGCGTCGCCGCTTCCCCTTTGATATCTACAACATCGCCATTCTTCAATATGAAAATGTTTGCAGGCTCTACGCCGACAGATTCCGCCAAAATCCGGTGCTGATGCAGCATACGGTATTCGCCGTGAATGGGAATAAAATACTTCGGCTTCATGAGCGTCAGCATGAGTTTAAGCTCTTCCTGGCTGCCATGGCCGGAAACATGCATGCCGGTATGCGAGCTTGAGCCGTAGACGACTTCCGCCCCAAGGCTAAACAAATTGTCCACCGTTTTGGATACATTGCGCTCATTGCCCGGAATCGGCGATGAGGATAGGATGACCGTATCTCCCCGGAGGATTTCTACATTCCTGTAGTTCGAACGGGATAGCCGCGACAAGGCGGCCATCGGCTCTCCCTGACTGCCTGTACATAGAATGGCGACGCGATCGGGCGCCAGACTGCCAATCTCGCCCGCTTCCACCAGCATGCCGTCAGGAACGGTCAGATAGCCTAGCTCGGAAGCGACCTTCACAACGTTCACCATACTGCGGCCGAGCAAACCTAGCTTACGGTTCGTCGCTTCCGCGGCGTCAATAATTTGCTGCAGCCTGTGAACATTGGAAGCGAAAGTGGCAATGAACACCTTTTGCTTGGCTTTATGAAAAGCCTCCTCGATGTGCTTCCCTACCTGGCTTTCAGAAGGCGTATAGCCCGGGCGCTCCGCATTCGTGCTCTCGGATAGCAGAAGCAGAACCCCTTTAGAGCCGATCTCCGCCATTTTATGAATATCCGGGTACTGATTATTGACCGGAGTAAGGTCGAATTTGAAATCTCCCGTATGGACAACGGTTCCCTCCGGGGTATGGAAAACAACCCCCAAACAATCGGGGATGCTGTGGTTGGTCTTGAAGAAGGTGGACGTGATGCCGCCCAGCTCAATCGTCGAATCGGAGGTAATCTCGATGAGCTCCGTATTGGCAAGCAGGCGCGCTTCCCTCAGCTTGCCTTCGATGAGCCCAAGCGTTAAACGGGTTGCATAGATGGGCACATTGATTTGTTTGCGAATATAGGGAATGCCCCCGATATGATCTTCATGCCCATGCGTAATCACCAGAGCACGGACCTTGTCGCTATTTTCAAGCAAATACGTAATATCAGGTACGATGAGATCAACGCCAAGCAAGGTTTCATCCGGAAATTTGGAGCCGCAGTCGATGACCACAATATCATTGGCATATTGGACGACATACATATTTTTACCGATTTCGTTGATGCCGCCTAAGGAGAAGACCGATAATTGATTCAGCTTGCTCACCTTAAACTTCCCCCCCATGTCACTTTCATTTGCGTTAATTTTCCACAAGCGGGAGGGAAGTATACGACTAAAGGAAAATCCCTCTAACAACAAGCGAAAGCTTGCCATTAAAGGGATTATTGACTACGGCTGCTCCTGCCAAGCGAATCGGTATCCGATGCCGGGTTCCGTAAGAATATATTGGGGCCTTGTCGGATCTTCCTCAATCTTCTTCCGCAAATGGCCGACGTACACTCTCAAATATTGGCTGTCGGATTCATACTGCGAGCCGCCCCATACCTGCTTAAGCAGCTGCCGGTGTGTCATCACGCGTCCGGCGTTAAGGGCCAGCACTTTTAACAAATCGTATTCGGTAGGCGTCAGCTTAACCTTCTCGCCATGCAGCTCCACGGACCGCTGCGCCAAATCAATGACCAGGTGGCCCAGCCTCAGCACCGGCTCGTCCTGCGACTTGGCGGTATGCCGCAAAGCGACCCGCATCCGGGCCATAAATTCGCCCATCCCAAACGGCTTCGTCACATAATCGTCCGCCCCCCGGTCCAAAGCGGCCACCTTATCGGTCTCCTGATCTTTGGCGGTAAGGATAATAATCGGAACCTGCGACCATTCCCGAATATGCCCTAAGACCTCCATCCCCGTCATATCCGGTAAGCCAAGATCAAGAACAATCAGATCGGGGCGCACCATCGTGGCCTGCAGCAGGCCTTCCTGCCCTGTGGCGGCTTCCGACGCATCGTAGCCATGCGCAGTTAACGTAACCCGCAGCAATTTGCGGATTTGCGCCTCGTCATCAATGATTAATATTTTCGCCCCTGTAAGTGTCATATCCATCTCCATCTTTCTCAACGAATTGCAGCGGCAGGCTGATACGAAAAACCGTTCCGCGCGGCTCGTTTTTGCCCGCCGTAATTTGCCCGCCATGCGCCTCCACAATGCTTTTGCAGATCGCAAGCCCTAAGCCTGTTCCGGGAATATGCTTGGTCAACTGCCCTCTGTAGAACTTCTCGAACACGCGCTGGAATTCTCCCGGAGCCATGCCGATCCCCTGATCCCCAATGGACAAATGAAGCATCTCCCGGTCGTAGTCGGCCTCAATGACGATCTCGCTTCCTTCCGGCGAATACTTGATGCTATTGCTGAGCACATTGATCAGCACTTGCTCAATCAGCACATCATCCACGGGAACCGACGGAAGCTCGGGAGCAAAGCGAATGCTCACCTTTCTGGCGTGCAGCGCATCCCCCAGCTGCGCAAGCGCAACGCCGACAATGTCCTCGATGCCGCACCACATTTTATTGAGCCGCAGCATGCCGCTTTCAATCCGGACCATGCCGAGCAGATTGCCTACCAGCCGGTTCATCCGGGTCGAGCCCTCGCGAATCGTAAGCAGCAGCTCGCGTCTGTCTTCCGGGCTAAACACGGCTTCCCCTTCTAACAGGCCGGTCACGGAGCCGATGATAGCGGCTAATGGCGTCCTTAGCTCGTGCGAAAGAGAGTCCAGAAGCGCCGTCCTGAGCTTCTCCGACTCCGCCGTAAGCTGCGCCACTTTCGCTTCATTCGCCAGTTTGACGCGCGATATCGCCACCGCCGCCAAGTCCGCGAGCGCTTCGATGGTCCGAAGCAGCTCCGGCATTTGGGGCAGGCTGTAGTCGCGGGCATCGACGGCTAATACGCCGTGCATTTGGCGGGCCGTATGCAGCGGGACGTGAAGCTGGGACGACTCCCGCAAGGCGGCTGTCCCGCGGCCTGCCGGCGCCTGATGCTCGTGTACCCAAGCCGCTATGGACAAATGCGATTCATCCTTCGCCCACTCGAAGCCATCCTTGGAATAGGCTTCTACTTGCTGCTCTCCCAGCGCATTCGGCAATATGATGGCAGCTCTCGTATTCAGCGTATCGGAAACATGCTGCACGATATGGTGAAGCAGTACGTCAAGATCTGAGATCGCCGTAATTTTCCGGCTTAGCTCATACAGGGCGGCTGTGCTGGCTTCACGCTGCTGCGCTTGGTGAAACTGGTCCCGGAGCTTGGAGGCCAAGCTCGCGGTCAGGGCAGCAACGGATAAAAAGACAAGAAAGGAGATCAAGTAACGCAAATCGGCAACGCTTAGACTTAACAAGGGAGGCACGAATAAGAAATCGAACGATAATACCCCCGCCGCCGCAGCGAAAAAAGAGGGTCCTCGCCCCCAGCGTACGGCACTGAAAAGAACCGGAACTAAATAAAGAAGTGCAATATTCACTAGCCCGAGAAAAGAGCCGAATGTTTTGAGCAATACGGTTACGAGGGCAATAAAAAGAGCTGTGCTCCCATACGCTTGCCAGCTAATCCAACTATCCATGCGTTTATTCGTCATATCATCATTTTACCTTATTTCCCGATGTTTGCCACAGTTCATAGTCGGCAACGATCAATACATCCATCTGGCGGGCCAAAGGCAGCAGCTTGCGGACCATCGCATCTTTCCATACGATGATTTGCGTCGCTCCCGCTCGGCTTGCCAGAGCGGCAAACACTTGCGGGATCTGCTTGCGGCTGGCGACTTCCGTATAGGAAAACTGGCCCCCCAATGTGGCAGTCAATCTCTCCAAACCCTCCAGCTTGGGCCCACGCTCACCGTCGGCGCCTCTGGCGATAAAGCTTACATGCCACGCGGCTTTCAACCGATGAGCGATGCGAAAGCCCCGGCGAATCAAACGGTCGGCTTGGGCGCTTTCCGTCACGCACACGTAGATCACTTCTTTTCTTCGCCACGGTCCGCGAAGCGAGCTTTTCCGCTCCATCGACTCCAGCCGCTCATCGACGTCATCCGCAATTTCGCGCAGCGCAAGCTCCCGCAGGGCGATCAGATTGCCCGTTTTGAAAAAATGAAGAAGCGCCTGCTCGACCTTGGCCATCGCATAAATTTTGCCCTCTTTCATGCGCAGCTGCAGGGCCCCGGGGGCGACGTCGATGAGCTGCACCTCGTCCGCAGCGCGAAGCAGGCTGTCCGGGACCGTTTCCCGCACGCGAATCCCTGTGATTTGTTCCACGGCGTCATTCAAGCTCTCCAGATGCTGTACGTTCACGGTCGCAATGACCGAAATGCCCGCCTCCAGAATGTCCAGCACATCTTCGTACCGTTTCTTGTGCTTGCTTCCTGGTACATTCGTATGCGCCAATTCGTCCACCAAGACCACTTCCGGCCGCAGACGAATAATCGCTTCCGTATCCATTTCCTCAAGCCGTACATTCTGATACGGAATTTCCGCCCGCGGAACGATCTCCAGCTCGCCAATCTGCTGAATGGTTTCATTGCGCCCATGCGTTTCAAGCAAGCCGATCCTCACGTCGATTCCCTTCTTGAGCAGATCATTGCCTTCCCGCAGCATGGTGTACGTCTTGCCTACGCCGGGGGCGGCTCCGATGTAAACCTTGAAGCGGCCGCGTTTGATTTTCTCGATCTTCGCTTGCACTTCCTGCCTGCTTAGACGCCTGTATTTGTAAGGCTCCTTAACTGCTTGGATGTGAGCGGGAAGAATGCGTTCCCCCTCCTGGGAAGCCCTGTCGGCCACTAAGAAGAGGTCGATATTCTTCGTTCTTTTGAGCAAGCCATTGATGACGGAGCCCTGCACCAACGTTTGCCACTGCGTTTGCCGGGAATGTCCCATGACAATGCGCGTGACTTTATGGCTGGTTGCATAATCAACCAGCACTTGCGGGATGCAGCGGCGGTTCCGCAGCGGAAGCTCCTCAAACTTGGCGCCGATTTTCTCCACAAGCTTCATGATGGATCTGCGGAAGGTCGCCCCCTCCTTCGTCAGCGGCTTATTCACTTTGCGCAGCGTGATCACATGCAGGTCGCCATTCAGTCTTTTGGCGATCTGCTGTCCCCGGCGCACGTAAATGGAGCCGTTCCAATGGTATTGGGTGGTGACTAGTATCCGCTCCATCGCTCCGGAAGGCCCGGAGAAGCCCATTTGCTCGCGGTGCTCCTCCAAGGATTCGTTGACGTCCTCCGCTACCAGACGCAGCGCCAGCTCCCGCAATACCCCCAAGTTGCCGCGCTTGAAGACGGCAGAGGCTTGGTTGCCCTTGAGATGCCCGGCCTCTAGCCGGTTCAGGATCATCTCCGGCGTCGCGTCGATTAGCCGGACCTCATCAGCCAGTTCCAAGGTGTCGGAGGGAACGCAGTGAGCCACCTCGATGCCCGTCAGCTTATGTGCAACTTCCTTCGCCTCTTCCAACTCATACACATTCACTGTGGTAATGACACTGATGTCATGGGAAAGCAGGAACTTGATATCCTCCAGCCTTGTCGGAAAAGGGGCATCGGAACGATTTCGGTGGGCTAACCCGTCCACGAGGACGACCTCCGGATTTCTTTGGAGCAGCGCATCCAAATTCAAATCTTTTTGTTCCACGCCGTCCTTCATCCAATGAATGCTCGGTACCCGCTCCAAATCGCCCAGCTGTTCCACGGTTTCCGGCCTCTGCAGCGTCGAGACCGCGCAGATGACCACATCGATGCCTTGGCTTTTGAGGTTATGCCCCTCCCGAAGCATATGATACGTTTTCCCCGAACCGCTGACCGCACCTATATATATTTTCAAGCTGCCGCGATGCAATTTGGATATGGAGATTAAAATTTCTTCCGGTGTTTTTCGTTTGAACCCGTCCACAGGCATCCTGCTCCTCATTCGGCGAAAATAGCGCAGAAACCACTCGCCATTGTGTGGGAGTGGTTTCCTGCCGGTTACAATTTCACTTGCTTCAGCAGTTCCATATTCAGTTCCGTCACATTGACCCTGGGCTCCCCGAAAATCCCGAGCTGCCGCGCTTTCGTGAACCGGTCAACCAGATCGTTCAACTGCCCCTCGGCGATGCCCGTTTCCTTGCTGATTCTCGGCACTTGGGCCTTAGCTCCCTGCGGCGACAAATCCGGGTCAAAGCCAGAGCCGGACACCGTCACAAGATCGGCGGGAATATCGCTTAGCGCAGCATTCTCTTTCTTCAACGCATCGACTTTTTCCTGCATAGCCGCTGCATAGTCGCTTGAAGCTACGGCTGTATTGGAGCCGGACGAAGCGGTAGGATCATATCCTGCCGCAGAAGCCCGGGGATGAAACAGCTTAGGCGACTCAAAGCTCTGGGCCAGCAATTCCGACCCTATGACAACCCCATTCGATTCTATGAGACTCCCGTTGGCTTGTTTGGGGAACAACACCTGTGCAACGCCTGTCGTCGCGAGCGGATAAATCAGCCCGCAGACGATCATGAACAGTACAGACGCACGAATAGCAATAAAAACCGATTTCATACCGCAATCTCCTCGTTTCTCTTATACGATGTTTAAACGATGTTTAAACCATGAAGCACCATATCGATGATTTTAATGCCGGCAAACGGCACAATGACACCGCCGAGGCCATACACGAACACATTGCGAGACAACAATTTATTCGCCGACATCGCCCGGTACTTCACGCCCTTCATAGCAATAGGAACCAGCAGCGGAATGATGATGGCATTGAAAATAAGCGCCGATAAAATCGCCGATTCCGGCGAAGCCAGATTCATAATATTCAAAGCCTGCAGCTGCGGCATGGCAAGAATAAACATCGCAGGGATGATGGCGAAATACTTGGCGATGTCATTGGCAATGGAGAACGTCGTTAAGGCGCCGCGGGTTATCAGCAGCTGTTTGCCGATGGAGATCACCGAGAGCAGCTTGGTCGGATCGGAGTCCAGATCGATCATGTTCGCCGCTTCTTTGGCAGCCATTGTTCCTGAATTCATCGCAAGTCCTACATCCGCTTGCGCAAGCGCTGGAGCGTCATTCGTTCCGTCGCCTGTCATAGCGACCAATTTCCCCTCTTGCTGCTCTTTTTTAATCGCGGCGATTTTATCCTCCGGCTTCGCCTCGGCAATAAACTCGTCTACGCCGGCCTCCAGCGCAATCGTTGCCGCTGTCAGCGGGTTATCCCCGGTACACATCACGGTTTTGATGCCCATAGCCCGCAGCTCGGCGAATCGTTCCTTCAAGCCCGGCTTTACCGTGTCCTTGAGGTAAATCACGCCGTAAATCCGCCCGCCTACGGCAACCGCGAGCGGCGTACCGCCGGCCTTGGCGATTCGGTTCGAGATCGCTTCAAGATCCCCGGGGATCTTGCCGCCAAGCGCTGCCGCATATTTCTGAATGGCATCTACCGCGCCTTTGCGGATTTGGATGCCATCTGCCAAGTTCAGCCCGGACATCCGGGTATCTGCCGAGAACTCCACGACTTGGGCGGTTTCGTAGGCGCTGGCCGGCCAAGCCGTGCCAAGCTTATTGGCCAGCTCCACGATGGAGCGCCCTTCCGGCGTTTCGTCCTTCACCGACGCTTGCAGGGCGGCAATCGTCAATTCTTTGACAGGCACCCCGTTCACCGGGATGAACTCCGAGGCCATCCGATTCCCGAAAGTAATCGTCCCCGTTTTATCCAATATCATCGTATCGATATCTCCGGCCGCTTCGACCGCCTTGCCGGACATCGCCAGCACGTTGAATTGGGTGACCCGGTCCATACCCGCGATACCGATCGCGGACAAGAGGCCGCCGATCGTCGTCGGAATAAGACAAACCAGCAGGGCAATCAATGTGGAAATTTCCAGCTTCACGCCTAAATATTGAGCCATCGGAACCATCGTCACGATGACGATCAAGAAAATCAGAGTTAACACCGCAAGCAGTGTCGTTAGCGCAATCTCATTCGGCGTTTTCTGCCTTTTAGCCCCTTCGACGAGCGAAATCATGCGATCCAGGAACGATTCGCCCGGATCGGTCGTCACTTTGACCACGATGTAGTCGGAAGCGACCCGCGTCCCGCCCGTCACCGATGAGAAGTCGCCCCCCGCCTCCTTGATGACGGGAGCGGACTCGCCTGTAATCGCCGATTCGTCAATCGAAGCTAAGCCTTCGATAATTTCGCCGTCGGAAGGGATGACCTCCCCGTTTTCAATGCGGATGATATCTCCTTTACGCAGAGCAGTCGAAGACACTTCCTCATACGTACCGTCCTTATGAACCAACCTGGCCTTCGTGTCCGATTTCGTCTTTCGCAGCGTATCCGCCTGCGCTTTGCCCCGGCCTTCGGCCAATGCTTCCGCGAAGTTGGCAAAAAGCAGCGTAAAGAGCAGAATCAGGAACACAGCGATATTATACCCCCGCCCAATTTCCGTCGAGCCGAATAAATCCGGCACAATGGAGAGCAGCAGCGTAATGGCCGTCCCGATTTCGACTACAAACATCACCGGGTTCTTCATCATGACCCAAGGATTTAACTTTTTAAAAGAATCTGCGATTGCTTGGCTCACTATGTCTTTCGTTAGCGTTTTTTTACGTTCCACAGCCATGTTCATCCTCCCTCTCTACTCGCCTATCCGGCATATGCCGCCAAATGTTCAGCAATCGGCCCCAATGTCAGCGCCGGGAAGAACGTCAGAGCACCGATAACTAAAATAATCATAATTAAAATCCCCATAAATAAAGGCGTATTCGTGCGCAGCGTGCCCGTCGTTACAGGAACTACCCGTTTCGTTGCCAGAGAGCCTGCTATGGCTAACATGACGATGATAGAAATATAGCGCCCGAACAGCATCACCATGCCAATGCCCAAGTTATAGAAGTTCGTGTTTGCGCTCAGCCCGCCGAAAGCAGATCCGTTATTGGCCGCACCTGACGTGAACGCATACAGCACCTCGGATAATCCGTGCATCCCCTGATTGGAGATCGAGGTTATGGATTCAGGACGAAGCAGCGCCCATGCCGTCGGCGCCAAAATAATAAGCGGATGGACCAGAATGGCGATAGCCGCCAATTTCACTTCTTTGCCTTCGATTTTCTTTCCCAGAAACTCCGGGGTGCGCCCCACCATCAATCCGCAAATAAAAACCGCCAAGATCAAATACAGCAGCCCGTTTAACAGGCCGACCCCTTTGCCGCCGAACACATTATTGAGCATCATTTGGGCAAACGGAGCGATGCTTCCCAGCGGTGTGAGCGATTCATGCATGGCATTCACACTGCCTGTTGTCGCCGCCGTAGTAACGGCTGTAAACAAGGCTGTCTGAGACAGTCCGAAGCGAACTTCTTTGCCTTCCATGTTGCCATGTACGCCTAAAGCATTTACGGCAGGAACGCCTTTGTACTCGGCATAGAACACCGTAGCGACCATCACCAGGAAAATGATGCCCATGGCAGCGAAAATCGTCCAGCCTTGCTTCTTGTCCTTGACCATGAGGCCGAATGCGTACACCAGCGATGTAGGCAGCAGCATCATGCACATGATATGGAGCAGGTTGGACACCGGCGTAGGATTCTCAAAAGGGTGCGCCGCATTCGTCCCGAACCATCCGCCGCCGTTCGTGCCGATGTGCTTGATCGACTCAAACGTAGCGACCAATCCCCGCGTAATCGTTTGCCCGGCTCCTTCCATGGTTGTGGCCTGAACAGCCCCCAGCAGGGTTTGCGGAACGCCTTGGAAAACAAGGAGGAGTGCAACAATAAAGCTTAGGGGCAAAAACACGCGAGTAATCGCTCTGGTTAGATCGACATAGAAATTGCCCAGATTATCTTGACGGCCAATAAGACCGCGGATAAAAGCGACAGCCACTGAGAAGCCCGTTGCCGCCGATGTAAACATCAGGAACGTAATGGCGATCATTTGCGAGAGATAGGACAATGCGCTCTCACCGCTGTAAGCCTGCCAGTTCGTATTGGTCATGAAGGAAACGGCCGTGTTAAAAGCTAATGCCGGAGGCATGTTGTCGATGCCGTCCGGATTCAGCGGCAAATACTTTTGCACCCGAAATACCGTATACGCGAGGAGCAGCATCACAAAGTTAACTAAAAGCACGGTTCCCAAATACTTTTTCCAACCCATCGCTTCCTTCTCATTAATGCCTATCAACCGATAGGCCGCACGCTCGAAAGGAGCAAAAAGACGATCAAGGCCGGTCTTCTCCTGCCCGAATACTTTCACCAAGTATATGCCCACGGGTTTCACCAGAAGCATGATAATCCCCAGCGTGATGACTACTTGCAACAATCCCATACCCATAGTAGGTTCTCCCCCTGCTTACATTTAAAATTTCTCCGGCTTCACTAAAACAAAACCGAGATACACCATGACAGCCACTGCAATAAGTCCGATAACAATCACATGAATGCCTCCTCTGCGTTAAAAGCATGCGCTCATGCTTTTTCGCAATATTTGAAAAACCCCCAGAATCCAAGAAAGGTTACTGCGATTAGTATGACAATCGTTACATCGTTGTACATGACGCACCTCCTAATCCGTTCCGAGCGATCCCAGCAGAAACCTGACATCGCCATTTTTAGAATAAATGACATAATCCGCGCCCAGCCCTTTGTAAATCAATCTCGGATTGACGCTTTGGGTGACCACATAAATAGACTTGGCAGTCCACCTGCGGCAAATTTGGAGGTACCGGCAGCTGAGCGGCAAACTCTCCTCGAACAAAATGACGTTCCCGATCGGGCAGTCCGGAATATTCGTGGCCCAAGGCTCCAACGTATCCACTTGGATGATGTGTTCCACGCCCAGCGCTTCCAGCCTGCGCCTATTCAACTTATTGTTGGTTAGCGCAATAAATGCTATTCCGGCCAGCTTCACCTGTGCCATAAACGCCTCGCCTGCCTTCGTCGGTGCAGCTATAAGCAGTGGATCCCCGCTTCGCATGACTTTCATCGCTTCCTTTCCTGACTCATTGTAACGCCGGACCGTATAAAAATGAGGTAAAGAATACAGCGCATACGTATAAAAAAAACATAAAAATGCGAAGGTCTAGAATGAGATGTAAGCCTCCGAATGGTCAAATACATAGGTGCGGTCGGATAGGATGTCCGGTTCTCTTTTGCCTGCGGATACATGTCCAAGCTTGACGGACAAATCTAACAGAGCCGATTCCATCATGTGCGTTCGAGCCGGTCCCCATGCTTCCTTTTTCAAATAGACATAGTGCAAGCCGTCCTCCAGGGAAAGACCTTTGAGCTTCTGAAAGACAGCGGCCCATTGAACGAAATCCCCTTTTAGATTGCCGCATGGAATGGCGTAATCTCCTAAACCGCACGTTCCGTGGCTGGTTGAAAGAGTAATCATTCCGCAATGGCAGCCGCGGTTATGCCCGGGCAGCAGCTTGTCGGACAACTCATCATCAAAGCGATAACATTCAATTCGGGTAATCTTGCATTCGGGAACCATCACTAGATTCACACTCCTCTTTTCTTGGGACAGCAAAAAGAAGCCTAAGAACAGAGAATCTCTGCTCCCGGCTTCGGACTTGGCAGCGCCCTTGCGGGTACTCGGCATTAGGAACATGCTCTGAATATTACGCCCTTGCTGTCCTGAGTGTAAAACGCGATTCGGTCTCTTATTTGGCTTATTTTCGTATTTTCCGTTTGGTGGATGCGTTTTCAATTTGGAGAGGCATTAATTTCCGCTAGCCATGCTTCGGTTTTCTCCCGTTTTCGCCGTTTTTTATCTTATTTTTATGGGTTTCCCCACTCTTCTTTATGCCATTTTTACAGCGGCGTCCTTTACACTTGAGGAGGGGAAAGTACAGCAAATCCGCGAGATTCTGCAAATTAGAAATCTGTCGAATTTACTGTACTCCATGCAGGATGCGTGATTCTTCCACTACTTTTTCAAATGATAAGGCACCGTCGTCACAATCAGATCCTTCCGGTACAGCAGAAACGCACGGATCAGCAAGCTGGACTGATTATGCAGAGCATGCTGCCAGCTTTTCTTGGGGATAAACTGCGGAATCACGACTGTTACCCGGAAGTTCGACTCCTTCGCTTTATGCTCCACCGTGTCGATGAACTTCGTCAACGGCTGAATGATGCTCCGATAATGGGAATGCAGCGTCACCAGCCGCACATCCGGCTGCCAATCCGCCCATTTCTCTTGGAACTGCTTCTCGGTGTCGCGGTCGAATGCCACATAAACCGCAATAATTTGGTCCGGCGCCAACGATTTGGCATAGTTCAAAGAATTCTCGACCACATGCGTAATCCCCGCGACAGGCACAATCATCACATTGCCTTCGATCGGTACGGCAGGCTCACATGTTGTGATTCGCAGCTGCTCGCCTACGGCTTCATAGTGCCTTTTGATTCTATGGAACGTGTACACAATCAGGGGAAGGAAGATAAAGACAGGCCAAACCTGCTCCAGCTTCGTTATGAAAAAGATCAGCATGACGGTAAAGCTAATCAACGCGCCAATCAGATTGATCGTTAGTTTAACAAGCCAACCCTTGGGCTTCTCGCGCATCCACTTGGCCAGCATCCCTGTTTGCGCGAGCGTAAAAGGGATAAACACGCCAACGGCATAAAGCGGAATAAGATGCTCCGTCCTGCCTTTGAAGGCGATAATCAGAATGATCGACATAATCGCCAGGAAAATGATCCCGTTGGAATACCCTAAACGGTCCCCCCGAATCGTGAACATGCGGGCGATATATTTGTCCCGGGCCAGATTGACGGCCAGCAGCGGAAACGCCGAATACCCTGTGTTCGCGGCAAGAACAAGAATCATAGCGGTAGTGCCTTGGATGAAATAATACATATAATTTCTCCCGAACGTTTGCGAGGCAATCTGGGAGACGACCGTTTCCTGCGCTTTGGGCGCGATGCCGTAGACATAAGCCAAATACACGATGCCCGAGAACAAGATCGCAAGCAGCAGTCCCATCGCCGCTAAGGTTTTGGAGGCATTGTTCGGTCCGGGATCTTTAAAGTTAGGAATCGCATTCGAGATCGCCTCAACCCCCGTTAAGGCAGAGCTGCCGGATGCGAAAGCTTTTAATAACAAGAACAAGGTAATGCCGGCGACCGGCGTCCCCAAAGAAGGATGCAGATCCGGCGAGACGTCTCCCGTCATCCCTTTATACAAGCCTGCGCCAATTAATATGAACAAGGCCAAAATAAACAAATACACAGGGTAAGCCAAAATTGAGGCGGACTCTGTGATCCCTCTGAGATTTAAGATCGTGATGGCGACAACGAGCAGGGTGGCGATATCCACATTGTACGGATGAAGCTGCGGGAAGGCGGAAGTAATGGCATCCGTCCCCGCCGAAATGCTGACCGCAACGGTTAGAATGTAATCCACCAGCAAGGAGCCCCCTGCCAGCAAGCCTGCGTTTACGCCCAAATTTTCCTTGGAAACGACATAGGCTCCTCCCCCATGGGGATAAGCAAATATGATTTGCCGATAGGACAAAATAAGGGCTAATAAAAGCACAAGCACACCAACACCGATCGGTATCGAATACCATAGGGCCACCGTGCTTATCGTGACGAGAACAATTAGAATCTGCTCAGGTCCATAGGCAACCGAAGACAGCGCGTCAGAGGACAGGATCGCTAACGCTTTCGTTTTATTCAGTTTTTGCTCCCCTAATTCCGCCGATTTAAGCGGCTGACCGATCAGGAACCTTTTCAAGGCAGATAATAACATCATACCACCACCCATTTTTTAAGTTCTCCCTTAAATTACCCTGCAGCATCGAATAAGAACCAAGAATCCAAATGCCAAGTTTCTACAGAAAGCACGCCCCTCCTCCCCCCGATAAAACCAAGGATAAACGACTTCGTCGTCCTTTTAGGACGAGCGCGTTTGTCAAGGTAGATGCGAAGCAAAAGTATAAAACTTATACTTTCTTATCTACGAACAAAAAAGAGGGCTGCTTGGAAGCAAACCCTCTTCTTATATACTCATCCGCCCGTACCATGATTCCACTAATCGAGCACGGACAGCGTTGTGTCCACGATGCCTTGCAGTTTCTCCCTGTCGTCCGTGGTTTTCACCAATACACGCAGCCCGAGCAGCGCATTGTTCAAAAACTGCGAAAGCTTGACGACGTCGTGCTGAGCGGCGATTTCCCCGGTCTCTTGGGCTAACTGAACAAGCTCCAGCAGATGCGCCTCCGTTTTGGTAAAGCTCAAATTTACCTTCGCCGCGGCTTCCTCGTCATGGATAGCCAGCTCCACAGCTGTGTTGACCATTAAACAGCCTTTGGAGGGCTCCTTTTTCCGAATCGCCCGTTCAAACATATATCTAATCGCTTGTCTGGGAGAAGTATGTTCATCCGCATGACGGTGTATCGTCGTATCTATGAATTCGTCATACCGGTCGATGACCTTCATAAATAGCTCATGTTTGCCCCCGAAAGTATCGTAAATGCTTCTTCGGTGGACGCCCATTTCGGTGACTAAATCCTGCATGGATGTTTTTTCATAGCCTTTCTCCCAGAAGACGTCCATCGCTTTGCCCAGCACGGCATTGACTTCAAACTCTCTGTTTCTAGCCATACGCTACCCCCTTCATACAGAGATTAGTATAGCATTTCGGTTCTCTTGCAACTAGAACAGGGTCGTCAACCGGTCCGAAGTGTACCGGACCAGCTCGTTGTCCCGGCCGTCGCGGATTTTGACGGCCCAAGCCGGATCTGCCAAGATGGCGCGTCCGATCGCGGCAAGGTCAAACTCCTCCCGAGCAAGCCGCTCCACCAATTCGTCCACCATTTCGTGTTCGTCTTTGGGATGGGATGGCTCGGATTCCAGCCCTACGGAACCGACGGTGATCGTGGGCTTGCCTGTCAGCTTCTTGGTCCAGCCGGCCAGATTCAGCTCCGATCCCGGGAATTCCGGCTCCCAGAAGCGGCGGGTGGAGCAATCGAAGATATCCACGCCCGCTTCCACCAGCGGTGCCAGAAACTGAGCCAGCTCCTCAGGCGTTTTGGCCAGCTTAGCGTCATAAGAGCCTATTTTCCACTGCGAGAATCGCAGAATAATGGGAAAATCCGGTCCGACCGCTTGGCGGCAAGCTTCGATGATCTCAGCGGCAAAGCGGGTCCGCGCAACCAAGTGGCCTCCGTAGCGGTCTGTTCGCCGATTCGTTTTCTCCCAAAAAAACTGATCGATCAAATAACCATGCGCACCGTGCAGTTCTACGCCGTCGAAGCCGAGCCGCTTTGCGTTCGCAGCGCCTTCCGCAAAAGCTTGAATAATGTCGGCAATTTCCGCTTCCGTCATGGGCTCGCCGGCTTTTTCCCCCATTAGGTCAATGCCTGAAGGGGAGATGGACGGCGCCTCCAAATTCGGCTCAGAGCGAGTCCTCCTGGTGATCCCTACGTGCCAAAGCTGGGGAACGATTTTCCCCCCGGCCTTGTGCACTTCTTTTACAACATGAGCCCAGCCGTTCAAAGCGTCTTCCCCATGAAAATTGGGGATGTTAGGGTCGCCTGTCGCAGCAGGATGGTCGATCACGGTGCCTTCCGTCACGATCAGGCCGACGCCATTCTCCGCCCGTCTGCGGTAATAGGCGGCAACGTCTGCTCCCGGTACGCCATTCGGGGAAAAGCTTCTTGTCATAGGAGCCATTACAATACGATTGGATAAGATCAGCTGATTTAACGTAATGGGTTGAAACAGCGGTTGAACGGATGGCTTGTGGCCGATATTCATGGGAATCCCTCCATATTTCGTGCTTCATCACGATCGTTATTGTTACTTTCTCCTTCGCTTTCCCGAATTATTTGTTAAGCTGCGGATATGGCAACTTCTGCCCTATTCTTGCGAATTCTAAGCGCTATGATCGCTGCCAGCAAGCAAACGAAGCCCGCGGCTACAAAAGGCACCGTATAGCTGCCCAGCAATTCGCGCAGGAAGCCTGCTCCGTAAGCGGCCGTAGAAGCGCCGGCTTGGTGAGCCACCAGAATCCAACCGAAAATCATACCGGCTTTCTCTCGGCCGAACGTATCGGAAGTCAGCTTCGCTGTCGGCGGAACGGTTGCGATCCAGTCCAACCCGTAAAAAACCGCGAAGATCGTAAGCTGCGTATACCCGGCACCCAGTGCGTAAGGCAGGAAGATCAGCGATAAACCGCGCAGTCCGTAGTACCAGAACAGCAGCCATCTGCTATCGAAGCGATCCGACAGCCATCCTGAAAATGTCGTCCCTACAAGATCGAATATGCCCATCAGAGCGAGCAGTCCTGCGGCGGTTATGATGGGGATGTTGCTGTCCCCGCAGGCTGCAATCAAATGCGTACCGATCAAACCGTTCGTTGAGAAGCCGCAAAAGAAGAAGGTGCCTGCCAGCATCCAGAACGTCCCGCTGCGCATCACCGAGAGAAGCGTACGGATCGGGGTAAGCAGCAAATTTCCTTGGAAAGGCGCCGGTTTAACGATCTCCGTTGTGCCCAGAGGTGCCGCCCCCACATCATACGGATGATTTCTCATCCAGATGGCAATGACAGGCAGCAGCACCAGAAGCGCCGCCATAATCACATATACGGCATTGCGCCATCCGCTCTCACTCGTAATCTTGGCTAACAGCGGGAGGAACAGCAGTTGTCCGGTCGCCGCACTGGCTGTCAGCATGCCAATGACCAATCCTTTGTGCTTAACGAACCAGCGATTCGCAACGGTTACGCCGAGCACATTGGCCATCGCCCCCGTGCCAATCCCGCCAAGAACGCCCCACAACAGCATGAGCTGCCATACTGAGGTAATAAACGGAGTTAGCCCTAGGGATAGGAGCATTAAAATGATTGCGGAGACCATCGTTCGGCGAACGCCGAATTTGGCCAGCATTGCAGCCGAGAAAGGTCCAATTAACCCGTACAGCAAGATTCGAATCGAAATAACGCCTGAAATCGAGGCGCGGGTCCAGCCGAATTCTTGTTCAAGGGATTGAATAAGAACGCTTGGAAACGAACTGATCCCTGCGGCCACCAGCAGCGTCAGGAACACAATGCCGATGACGACCCACCCGTAATAAAATCTTGAAACCTGTCTTTCTGTTGTCATCTCCTTCACCCCCTGCTATTGATTGAGAATGATCGTTCTCAAATATAAATTGTATAATACACGATGCAATTCAACCGTGTCAATGAAAAAAAGACATCCCGGCGCGCCTAAAGCGCTGAATACTTTTACCAAAAATGAACAAAATACACAAAAAGATTATACAGAACGGAGTCATCCACGATGCGATACTCGAATTGGTTTTTAGGAAAAAAGTACCGCACAGCTCATCGAGCAAATCCTCAATCGCAAGCTCAACCACAAGCTCAATCTTATAACGATTTCCTTGATCTTTCTTTGTCACAGAACTTATCGGTGCTTCGTACTATTTTTACGTTATCTCCCGATCTCGTTATACGGGAATTCACGATCTCATATACAGAGGAGCAAGCTGCGCTTGTCTACCTGCAAGGACTTGTCGATAAAAATTCAATCAACAACAATGTGATGCGGCCGCTTCAATTCGATGCCGAAATCACTAATCCCGACGGCAGCTTCCGGCTATCGATCGGTCAAATTCACAAATTGAACGCCTGGCCTCTGATCGAGAATGCGATCTTGCAAGGGCGCAGCGTGCTTTTCGTAAACGGGCGTTTGGAGACGTATGCCTTGGATACGCAAGGATGGCCGCAGCGCGCAATCGAGGATCCTTCCATGGAAGCCTCCATCAAAGGCGCGCATCAAGGCTTTGTCGAGACGGGAACGCAAAATATCGCCTTAATCCGGCGCTATATCGCCAACAGGGAATTGAAAATAAAGGAATTCACCATAGGACAACGATCCAATTCCACCGTCTCTGCTCTCTACCTGGCGGATGTCGTTCATCCCGAGGTTCTTCAGGAGTTAGAAGACAGGCTTGCCCGATTAGATGTCGATACCGTAATCAACACCGGTGAGCTGGCGGAATTTATCGAGGATAATCCCTACTCGCCCTTCCCCCAGTTCATATTGACAGAACGGCCCGATGCGGCCGCTTCGCAAATTTTGCAAGGAAGAATTGTCGTCGTCGTGGATCGCTCTCCCAGCGTCATAGTTGGACCTGCTACCTTCACTTCCTTCTTCCAAGCCGTTGACGACTACAGCACACGCTGGTCGATTGCTACGTTTATACGCCTGTTAAGAATGTTCGCCTTTTTCATTGCCGTGTTTTTGCCGGCATTCTATATTGCCGTTATTTCCTACCATTTTGAGATTATACCTGTGAAGCTGCTGCTTACCATTGGGGAGTTCAGAGGAAAAGTACCGTTTCCTCCCTTCGTTGAGGCGGTCATTATGGAGATTACGCTGGAGATGATGCGCGAAGCAGGGATCCGCTTACCCGCTCCCGTCGGGCAAACCGTGGGGATTGTTGGCGGCATTGTCATCGGACAAGCGATTGTACAAGCGGGACTCATCAACAATATCATGGTGATCGTCGTTTCTTTTACCGCGATCGCCTCTTTCATCCTTCCCAATTATGATATGGTTGCAGCTATTCGCCTCATCCGCTTTGCGATGATGATTGCGGCTTCCATGTTCGGGTTTGTCGGCATCATTATCGGCATGATGACCATGATCGGACATCTCATTTCCCTCGAGTCGCTCGGCACGCCTTACAGCACTCCTATCGCACCGATTCGCTTTGTCGATTGGAAAGATGCATTCGTGCGATTGCCGGTTTGGCTCATGCGCAAGCGCCCTGTGTCCACCAGAGCCGTTCAAAAAACGAGACTGGGCAATAATCGTCCAAAAGGTGATGGGGAATGAGTGAATATGCGAAAAATAAGATTACCAGCCTGCAATACATCCTGATTAATACGGGCATGCAAGTGAGCGTCTTTTTTCTTGCTCTGCCACGCATACTCTTCGAGGAAGCAGGCACGGACGGATGGATCTCACTCATCATCGGATGGATAATCACCATGCTTGCAGGCTTGGCGATTATTAAGGTGATGAGCAGGCAGCCAGACGGTACTTTACTGGATCTGATCACGAGGTATGCGGGCAAATGGGCAGGAAGGGCGGCCGCCATCGCGCTTTCTCTCTATCTGTTTTATTTTGCGTACAGCTGCCTTATTCAAACGACACTCATTACCAAAGAATGGCTTTTGCCGCAAACGTCTGCCTATTTAATCGTATTGCTGCTGCTAATCCCCACCTATATCATCGCCGTTTCGGGGATAAGAGTCATAGGCAGGTACGCGGAGATTACCAGCCTTCTTTCATTGTGGATTCCCTTTGTTTATTTGCTTCCGCTGAAAGAAGCTCACTGGCTTCACTTGTTTCCCATAGCAGGGGAAGGTTTGCGGCCAATAGGCGCTGGCATCCCCTTTGCGCTCTATTGCTTTCTCGGCTTTGTAACCTCTTTTGTTTTGTACCCCTACTTGCAGAATCAGCAGCAAGCTTCTAAAGCCATAACCATCTCCAATACACTGACGCTGCTGGTACATCTGTTCGTGACCTTAGTTTGCTACATGTATTTCAGTCCCGACGAAATTGCTTCCTACAATGAACCTGCGATTAATGTACTACGAATCATAGAATTCAAATTTGTTGAACGGATAGAGGTCATCTTTATTGCGCTCTATCTGTTTATATTTTCTCTTAGTTGGATTCCAGCCGTGTACTTGTCCGCATACTGTACCAAATGGTTGACAGGCATGCAGAGTGAGCGCAATCATTTCCGTGTCCAATGGCTTATGCTCGCTGTGATCTCCTACTTCTTCATTCCGACTTTACATCAAAATGAAAAATTAGAGCGCGTCTTCCTCCGGGTCGGCATCGGCGTTGAATATGCCTTTCCATTTATTTTGTTTATGTGTTTCTGGCTGCTTGACCGTTTCTCCGGGAGGAAGAGAGCATGAACAAACGCTGGCTCCATCTCCTGATGATTGCCGCCATGCTAAGCTCTTCCGGATGCAATGATCGATTGGATCTCGAAGATGCCGCGTTCCCGCTTCTCGCCGGTTTTGATCTTGATGAGAAAAACAACCTGCGCACCTATGTGGCGCTCCCTGTCTTCAGCAGTAGTGCCCGACAGAAAACCTATAAGCTTGCCGTCACCGCTCAAACGCTGGGACAGACTAGACAAGAATCGGATGCCCATTGGCCTACCGTTTTTCAAGGCAGGAAGCTGCTTGTCATGCTTGTCAGTAAGCGTCTTGTGGAACATGATGACTGGTTTAGGATCCTGGACGTTTTTTCCCGCGATGCGAAGAACCCTTTAACCGGCAGACTGATCATGTACGACGGGCCGCTGTCCGAACTCGTTTTTTTGGATCAAAAAGACGAACCGTTCCTTCCTTTGCTGCTTAGGGGCATGGTGGACACGAAGAGCGGAAGATCGGAAACCGTCAAAACAACCTTTCAAGACATGCACCGGCTGCGGTTTGAAAAAGGGAAAACCCCTTCTATTGCTGAGGTTCACTTGGATCACGAAATTAGACTAAGCGGCTCTGCCTTATTGGATCATGGGGGCAAATATGTCGATTCCCTGAATGCGCAAGAGACCATTCTGCTGCAAATTTTGCAAAATGAGGCCAAAAGTGCAGTTAGCTTGACGCTTGCCATACCAGGCCATCCCAAACGGGGTCCTCTTAATGCCGACAGATTAAGCTTCAGCACCGATAAAGTCAATACTCGAATTAAAACCTACTTCCGGGATGACCATTTTCAATTCGATTTGGCGGTCCGGCTCTCCGTCAGCTTGACAGAACGTTTATTTCCATATGATGTGAAAGATAAATCGGCTGAATTGGAAAAGGCAATTGCCCTGCAGCTGCAAAAGCAAATTGAGCAACTTATCCGCAAATTTCAGTCCCATCGCATTGATCCGATCGGACTTGGCATTCATGCGCAGGCGTTCGCTTACAAGCCTTTCAGAAAAGTTGAAGATCAGTGGGGACAAGCGCTGTCCCAGGCAGCCATTAACGTAACTGTCAAAGTGAGTATAGACAATATGGGGGCTGTAAAGTGACAATCATGCACGAAGAAAAAGGGGGATGGTCTATGAAGAAGCTGCCGCAGTGGGTCCTGTTCTTCGCCTTATTGGCCATTCTGCCAGGCTGCAGTGACCGGTTGGATATGGAAAATGCCTCGATTCCGTTGACACTCGGTGTGGATCTTGGGGAAGACAACGAGCCGATCATGTACTCGACGTTTCCGGTGTTCAACAAAAATGTAAAGAAGAAAACACAGGAAACGGAGGTGCGCGCACCTTCCTTTCGTCAATCAAGATCCAAACAGGATGCCCATTCGGCAGGTGTTTTCTCCGGCAAGAACTATCAAGTCTTCCTGGTCGGCAAACGGATGCTTATGCAGGAGGACTGGTTTCAGATGATGGATGTCTTATTCCGTGATCCTAAAAACACCGTTTCGGACCGAGTCATTGTATATGACGGCCCGCTGGAGGAGCTCATCTACTTGAATCCCAAGGATCAACCCCTTCTTCCCATCCTGCTGCGCGGCATGGTGGATTCAAAAAGCTCCAAAGCCGAAACGGTAAAAACGAGCGTACAGGAATTGCACCGGCAAATATACGAGAAAGGAATAACCCCGGCCATCTCCGAGGTTAGTATAGACGAAAGCAAAAATATTAAAATGAACGGAACGGCGCTTTTGAATCATAAAGGCAAATATGTTGCTTCCTTAGATGTTCCGGAAACGGTTCTCCTCCGGATCTTGCAAAATAAGGTAGAAAAATCGGCCAGTATAACCGTCACCATTCCCGGGGAGTCCAAGAAAGGCCCTTTCCATACCGACAAAATCAGCTTTTCTACCGATCAAACGAAAACGGAAACGAAAGCGTTAACCTCCTCCAATAAAGGAAAATTTCGTTTCGATATTTACATCAGAATGAAAATCAGCCTGTATGAAATGCTGTTCCCTCACGATGTAGAGAAAAACGCGCCAGAGCTTGAGCAAAAAATCAGCGAACAAATGTTAAAGCAATTCGACGCCCTGATCAAGAAAATACAGCAGAACGCCATTGATCCGATCGGGCTTGGCCTGCATGCCAGAGCCTTCGAATATGAAGAATATAAGAGAGCGAAAAACGATTGGGGCAAAGCCCTTTCCAATGCGGACATTCGAGTTAAGCTCAAAGTAACGATTGATGCAATGGGGCCCGTCAAATAAGACTGCCGGAGCGGGAAGGAGGATAGGCATTGAAGAAATATGCGTATAATGAGATCACTCTTATGCAATTCATCTGTATCCTGTCCGGCGCTCAAGTAAGCGTAGGCTTGCTTGCCCTTCCTCAACTCCTTGCACAGCGTGCCGGAACGGACGGCTGGATGGGCATTCTCATCGTTTGGACGATCAATTTGGCAGCTAATTTAATCGTCGTTCAGTTGATGAAGAAATATCCGGATGGCACCATCTTGGATCTTTTAGCCCACTATCTCGGCCCTTGGGCTGGAAAAGCCGGGGCAGTAATTCTCGCCCTTTACTTCTTCTTATATGGCTACGTCGGAATTACGAGGACAATTCTCTATGTCAAACAGTGGCTCCTTCCGCAAACCTCTGCCTTTAAGATTATGGCCTTGCTGCTCATTCCCACTTACACGATTGCCCGTAATGGCATTCGCATCATAGGGCGGTACGCTGAGCTTGTTTTTTTTATTTCCCTATGGATACCGTTCGCCTATTTGCTAACGCTTAAAGACGCTCAGTGGCTCTATCTGCTGCCTGTACTCAAGGAAGGTTGGCTGCCTGTGTTCCATGCAGCGGAGGCAGCCCTCCTCTCTTTTAGCGGGACGGGAATCCTACTGATCTTATATCCATTTCTGCTGCATAAGCGGCAAGCGACGGCCGGTGTCGTAATCTCTAATACCATGTCGATGCTCGTGTTCCTCCTGATTACGCTGATCTGTTTCGTCTATTTCACTCCAAACGAAATTAAGGAATATAACGAACCCGTCGTTAGCGTGCTTAAGAACATTGAATTTAAATTCATCGAACGGATCGAAGTTGTTTTTATCTCCTTTTATATCTTCATGTTCTCGTTGTCCTGGATTCCGACCTTCCATACTTTCGCATTTTGCACAAGTTGGCTGCTGAACAAGGAGGATCATCGCAATGCTTTGCGTGTGCTCTGTGTTCTTCTGGCTCTTATCACTTTTCAGCTCATGCCTACTTTTAATCAGAATGGGATCATGGAAGGATGGCTGGCTAGATTGGCTATCGGAGTCGAAGTTATAGTCCCTGTAAGCTTGCTGATGTATCTCTGGCTTCGCAAGAAAAAGATAAACCTGTCCTGACTGCGAAGCCGCTTAGGAGAAATTGTTGACGTTAGCCGTCAAATTCTCCGTAATTTTGCCAAGTGTATTCACTTCCTGTTGAATCTTGGCAGTCGTCACAACCTGATCGTTGGCTCTAGTGAGAACGTCTGATGTACCGGCCGCGAATCCTTGCGCGATCTCCAGCATCGTCTCGTTCGCAGCGCTAATCTCCTCGGCATTCGCCGAAATGTGCTCCGCCACTGCGGACAAATCGATGAGCTGCGCCGATATTCTCTCAATTTCAGCCGTAATCCGGCCAAATACAACGGAGACCTGATCGGTTTGAGCCACGCAGTGATCGATGCCCTCTGTATTCTGTGCCGCTATGCTGGACGTCGTGTCGATATCGCCGCTGATCAGCGAGATGATCGTCTCAATTTCCTGGGCCGAACGTTTTGTCTGATCCGCCAGCGTTTTGATCTCAGCGGCTACGACGGCGAAGCCTCTTCCGCTCTCTCCCGCTCTAGCCGCTTCGATCGAGGCATTTAGAGCTAAAAGATTCGTCTGACTGGAAATCGCTGCAATCGTTTTGATAATCAAATCGATCTGCTTGTATCTATTCCGCAACGTTTCCAACGCCGCAAGGAAGTTGACGTTTCCGGTTTCGACCTTCCCGATATGCGCTTTCAAATCCGCAATTTGTTGATTGCCCTTCGTCACATTGCTCACGACGCTGCTTGAAGAATCGGAAACAGAACCTGCACTCCCGGCAATTTTATTAATTCCTGCGGCAATTTCACTGACGGCTTTCACCGTTTCGCTTAAACTTGTGATCGTATCTTTGCTCTTCTGATTCAGGGAATTTGTGCTAGAGGCAATCACATCGGATGCGTTCGCATTGTCGGCTGCCGAAACTGAAATGACCGATGAAGATCCGGAAAGCGCTAACACAATTTCTTTGGTATTCCGGATTAAGTCGCGAATCGAAGCTATGGCTCTATCCACATCAGCAGCAAGTTTTCCGATATCGCTCGAAGATGACGCTGCAATCGGCTGGCCGTTCAAATCTCCTTTCGCCACTCTCACCATATTGCTCCGAATGCGGCTAATTAATTTGACATCTTTACGGCTTACCCATAGCGGGAACATCGCGCAAATCACCGAAACGATCAGCAAGGTTGAAACATTGCGAACAACCATTGCGCGTGTGCCGTCATAGAACTCCTCGGTGTAAGCGCCTATGGCGATGCTCCAGTCCCAAGGCTCAAACCGGGTCACATAAGCCATTTTCTCCCGAGGCTGGCTCTCGCCGCTGTTCATCCATTTGTAGACGTAAAATCTCTCCTCCGCCTTTTCATTCATGCTCGCCTTCACCAAGTCCTGCATGACATACTTTCCGTCCATCACGACATCGCTTAAGTTCACACCTTCTTTTCCCATAGGATGCATAACCGAATTCTGTTGGCTGTCCAGCGCAAAGACATATCCGCTTTCCTTGAAGAGAAATTGCGAGCTCTTATAATCCCGAAGGGGGAGCCCCTCGTCCGACAGCTTAACGATTTTGCCTGCCAGCATGTCCTTTGCCATCTCCTGCGCTTTATCCAGGGACAGCTTCGACTCTTTAACGGCGCTATCCAAATTATCCAGAATAACTGCGGCCGTTTCTGCCAGATGCATCAGTTCTTCTTTGTTGCTTTCCACTTGATGCATCGCGAACAAATAAGTTTGATAACCTGTAATCGAGGCGCTTAACATCATACTGATCACCAACGACACCATCAGTCTGAAGCTTAAGGTGTTGAACCTGTCCAAATTCATACCGTATCCCCCCATTGTATCAACTGTTCCTCTGGCTTTGGTCGCCTTTTGCCTGTTCGACGATCATGGCTTGCTCCCCCGCAATCGTCACAGCTTCAATTGGCATTTGCGATATCCGCACACGTTGATTCGGCAAGAAAACTGCATTGTCTGTCAAATATACTTCCGAGCATGCCTCCAAACTGAACAGCGGTTTTCTTGCAGGCGAGATGCCGACGACCTCATTTCCTTGAAACGCCAACCCTTGCACGCCTTGAGCTTCAACGACCGTTGTTCCGTCTAAATAGAAAAAATTATGCTCAATCGTTATGTTATGAACGACGGGATCCGTTGAAATTCGGATAACAGGGTCGCCGCACTTGATAAAATAGTTATGAGCAATCGTCGTTTCACTGGCCGCTCCCGCTTCAAAGGGACGATCGCCGTCCTCCTCGATCGCAATGCCGCTCATCGACATGCGGTGGAACGCATTGTGCTGAATCACAGCCTTGCCCCCGGCACCAATGCGGATACCTCGCTCAGGAACGCTTGCAAAGCGGTTGCCTATGATCTCCACTTGCGGACTCCACTGCATGCCGCGCACATTCACGCCTCCGCCATGCGAGCCGAGAAAGTTGTTATGATAAACAACTAATCTCCCTTTGCACTGTACCATCTGGATAAAATCCGAAAAGGACGCCGCCATTCGCCCGGTTTCTTGCCTCGGGGCAAAAGTCAGATTTTGCAGCGTAATCTGTTCGGAGTATTGGGCTGCCATGCCTGTCCCAGGCATATAGCCGAAATGGACCTGGTCGAACACGATATTCTCACTCCGAACGATTAACGTCCCTGCCTGATAATCGCAGCTATCCCCCTGCATTTGATAAATATGCCCTATGTGAGCTTCGGGCCGCTCACTGTAATGGAGTCTGACCTTGAACGGCTCAAGCTCTTCGGCGCGGGTGGCTTCCGATACGGGATTGTTGGTGCGCCATGTTCGGCTCGTGTGCGGATCCGTTACTTGCGAGGAACCAGATACGGATCTCCATCCCTCGCCAACCCAGATCAATTGCCCTTGTTCGATGGCGTACCACGAATCCGGATGGATAGTAAAATCAATCGCATCCTCATGGACCCCATTCACGCGCATTTCCGAAACCGTTGGCCGCTCAAAATCGATAACGGCTTGCCTGATCTCGATGTTCCGGCTGTCATCAATCACGAAGGGGGTCATCTGCCCATGGAAAACCAGCAATGCCCCGCTGCCGTCAATCGTCAGATTGGACATTCCCTTCACATGAATGCCGATATGTCCCATGGGATCATGCGTATGATAAAAATCGTACCGACCGCTCTCAAATTGGATGATAACCCTGTGATCGATTCCCCCTGCCATGTTTAGTATGCTTCTCAATGCCTCGCAGACGTCTTCGCCTGTATCTGGTTTCACCCCGTAATCTCTCATCCGCAATATGGTCGTACCGCAAGTCTGCTCTTCCATCGCCAACCCCCTTTCGTATCCGGTCCGTCTATTTGAATCCGGGAATTTTAGCGGTTTTCGCATTCTTCACATTCATGTCGCTATACTGCTGCACGAACTGGTCCGCCGTCATTCGGCCTGCTATCAATTCCGTGTACGCAGCCACCATCTCTTCATAAGGCAGCGGCACGACATAGACGTCATCGCCATGATTTGCTATGTTCCCTGCGTTTACAACAGCTTGAACGTCTTGTAATGCCGGAGATAATTGAGCCGAGACATCCACATCTTTAAATGCACTGATGCCAGGCGACTTCTCCAAATAGGACTTTACCTGTTCCTTCTCGGACAAATACCGCAGCAAGTCTTTGGCAGCTTCGGCATGCCGGCTGTTCTTGGCAATATACATTTGGGCGGCTCCGCTTAAAGCCATTTTTGCCGTGCCTTCTTTGTTCGGAAGAGGGAAGAAACCGATGGATGCTTCCCCTTTCTGATCGAGCAATCCCGAATCGAAGAAGGACCCTTGGATAACCATAGCGGCTTTGCCGTCTGCCAAGGCTTGCTTCTGCTGATCGTACGTGGACATCAGATTGGGATTCAGATACCCCCGTTTCACCCATTCCTCCACCTGTTGATATTGGTAAACAAATGAAGGAATGTCCTTCCATTGAATTTGGTTCTTGTTCAGTTGATCCCACACCGACGGATCGGCGCCTCCAACCAGGCCGAGTACGGCATTTCGATGCTGCAGCATCGTCCATCCGTCTTTGGCAGCAAAATATAGCGGTGTATATCCGCTTGCTTGAATGGCGGCAAGATTCTGATTGAAGCTATCCATCGTCTTAGGGACGGAAATCCCCAAATCGTTGAAAATCCGCTTATTATAGAACACCCCCCATGCCCCTAAACCGATAGGACCCGGAAATGCGTATATCTTGCCATCCGTGTACTTAAACATTTGAAGCGCGGCATCATTCAATCGGGATTCGAAGGCTTCGCCGCTAACTTCCAACAGTTGGTTGGGCACATCGTACTTTTCATATTCCCCCATGAAAATATCAACAGGACTGCCATCCGCAAGTTTAGCTTTCACCAAATTGTCATACTGGTCGTCCTGAATAATTTGAATATCCACTGTATTGCCTGTTTTCTTTTCCCAATTCGCCATTAAATCCAGAATACCGCCATAATTGGAATGGCTCTTCGAAATTATATAACTGACGGTGACGCCCTCGTTCTCCTTCGTTTCCCGGTCAGGTCCGTTCTGAACCTTGCCCCTTTCTTCTCTGGGTATCCCGGTATTCGCACTTCCGTCGCATGCGCTCGCCCCGATGGCAAACAGGCACAATGCTGCCGCTGTTAACATCCGTTTTATCATCAAATTCGTAATCGGCCTCCTCTATGTATTGGGAAGAAAAGGTTAATATGATTAAATATTGAACGTTATTACAAGTATAGGTGGAGCTTATTCCCATATAAATACACAAATTTGACTTGATGCTTTATATAATTTTTACTAACCTTTTCATCGTTTTCAATTACGGATATACTATCACTAATCCTGACTAAGCCGGAGCTGCTCTGCGATGTTAAACAAATTCGGATTTCAAGGCAAAATTTTTCTTGTTTTCATCATCATTTTTGTAGGCATGGTCACGTTTTTCTCAACTTATTTATACGTGTATATGAAACGAACGCTAATCCACACAGATCAGATTAATCTTGCCCCGGTTACGCAACAAATATCAGATCAAATCGACACGCTATACAAAGAACTGGGCAATGCGGCCATCAGCTACACGAACAATCTGGAAAACCTGGAACTGATGATTGATCTGTATTATGAATCCGGCAGCAGTTCTACAGCCCCACTCGTTTATAAAACAAAGCTGGCTATCAATTTGAACACGATTTATAACGCAGTCAGCCATTTATATAAAGTCATCATTTTTATTCCGGAAAAAAATATTTTCTTTACCTACATTCGGGATGAACATCTGGTAGACAGCATCCCTGAGAGATATGTTCACGCATACAATGGTTCAGTGAATCGCCGATTGACGAATATCCCGCCTCATTTGGACGACTGGTCATCCATTCCCCAAAGCGTCATATCCGTCGTGAGCAAATTCAGCACAGCCTATAATAAAGATTTCGGGATGATTGAAATTCAAATCCCCTATCATACGTTGGAAAGCATGGGTTCAATTAAGAATATGAACGCCGGAAAAGAAGTCCTTCTTTTCAACGATAGCGGCTCTCTGCTCTTTCCTTATCTTTCCGAAGACGATTGGGAGAGGGAAACCCGAACACTCCGGTTGATTCAAGCAATCAAAGCGCACGGCATGAACTCTGGCGAAATTACAGTCGATAACCGCTCGTTTCTCTATAACGCTTTCCGATCCGACTATACGGGGTGGACAACCGTGATTACCGACGATGAAAGAATGCTGCAAAAGAATGTACGCGATTACAAAAATATTATCGTGCTGGCAAGTTCACTCATTTTATTCACCGTACTCATCGTTTACTATATTCTTATCCATAGGTTGACGCGGCCGCTGAAACTACTCACACAAAAAGTACGAACGGTAAGCCTGGACAACCTTGCAATGAAAGTAACAAGCACGGAGCCTAACGAATTCAAGCTGCTTCATCAATCTTTCAATGACATGCTGGACAAAATCCGGGAGTCAATCAATAACGAATATGAGTCGCGCATCCGCGAAACCGAAGCGCATTCCTCTGCGCTGCAGGCGCAAATTAACCCGCATTTCATCTACAATACGCTAAGCGTCATCACCGCTCATTGCGAGGACAGCGGTGCGGATGTTGCGGCGGATATGTGCTGCCGGCTGGCCGGGATGATGCGGTATACCGCTTCCTCTACGTGCAAAGATGTGCTTCTGACAGAAGAAATCGGACATTCGATCGATTATCTGGAACTGATGAAGCTGCATTATGATGACAGTTTGGAATATGAAATTCACTTGCCCGAACCGCTGCAAGCCATGCGGGTTCCCAAACTCACGCTCCAGCCCTTAGTGGAGAATTGCATCAATCACGGCTTCGAACACGTGCTGCCGCCTTGGCGAATCCGAATTTATGGTACGATGTTAAGTCCTGACCATTGGGAAATCACGATTGAAGATAACGGTTCCGGCATAGAGCCGGTTCAATTGTCTGAACTTTCCAGGCAGTTAACCGCTTATCGGGATAATTATCAACATGGCAAATTATTAACGAACTTAAAGATCGGCGGACTAGGCATTTTAAATACGTATGCAAGACTCATCATCTATTTCGGAGCACATTTTTATTTCCATATTACGAATTTGGAAGAACGCGGCTGCAAGATTCAACTGGGTGTCAAGGTACCACTGGAGGAGGAGGCATCATGATTAATGTGATAGTGGTGGAAGATAAGCATCCGATATTGCGCAGTATTGTTAGAAAAATAGCCAATTACAGCCCCGATCTTACTATCGCAGGCCAATTTACGGACGGTCGTTCCGCACTGCAAACCATTAAACAGCTCAAGCCGCAGCTGGTGTTTACCGACATTCGAATGCCTGGCATGGATGGGCTGAAGCTTATTGCTGAAGTGAAGGCGCATGCGCCTGAAACGACATTCGTTATCATTAGCGGGCATGAGGAATTCAACTATGCAAGGCAAGCAATACAGCTTGGCGTAGTGGAGTATTTATTGAAGCCTGTTACAGAGACGTCGATCCGTGAAGTATTGGACAAAACCGTGCCGGGTATTCTCATGAATAAACAAGCTGCCGAATATCGAATCATCTCCCAGGCGATCAAACGCTGGAGCTCTCCTTCGCATATGGAATACGAAGATTTAGGCTACGAGAGCTTTTTCGTTATGCTGATCTGCGCAGGCTCGCTCTCCAAGCTATTTATCGATGTCGCCAATCCGCTGCATGATATCTGGCTTCGTACCGATCTTAAAACGCTATTAAGAGCTCAATTCCCGAACCTTCAACCTTACTGGATGATGGACGGCGAGTCCATGAACGAAGCCGTTATCGTCTTCAGCTCTCCCCGCGAACAAGACGTCGATTTACAAACAATCGCGAATTTTCTTATAGAAAAGCTATCCCATTCCAATATTCCTGCTACGGTTGCCATCAGCAACAGAGTGATTACGCTTTCCAAATTGAAGCTGGAGTACCAAATCACAAGAACCGCTTTACGCAAGTATTTGATGTTCGGTCAATCGAGTATCGTTTTCGCGGAAGATGTCAAATGGCATTCCCCTCATGATCCTCTACGAAAGCAAATCTATGATGAGCAGAAGCTCGTTTCCTTATTTAAAGGCAGGAAAAAAAAGCTCTTTTTCATGGAAATCGAATCAATGCTGCAAAGCTGGGAAATGAGCGGTATGACGCAGAATGCCATTGAAGATTGCCTGTATCAAATTTTGTATGCATGCAGCAAATCCATCGTGGGGAAGCCTCCTACAGACAGCGATCTGAAGCTGGAACTTGATGAAGTCATCTCGATTTCCACGGACTATCCATCCCTATTAAGGAATACGTCTTTTCTTTTTGAAAACGTCTTTCTCCAGATCGAACATACAGAGCCTAGTCCCAAAATGGTGAAAGACATCATGGAACAGGTCGATGCTTATTTTCAAATGCATATGTCCGATGAAATCTCCGTCAATGACATTGCGGACCGGGTCAACTTGAACCTCTCCTACTTAAGCAGAGAATTTAAAAAATATAAAGGCATCACCCCGATCGAGTACCTGACTCAGCTCAGAATCGACAAAGCCAAGCAACTGCTTGCCGATGAGTCGAACCTGAAATTCAAAGACATTGCCCCTTTAGTTGGTTTCAGCAACCAGTATTACTTTAGCCGAGTGTTTAAATTCATTACAGGCATAACGCCAACGGAGTATAAAAATTCCCGCTTCAAAATAACGGCATCCGAGTATAACAAAAGCACCATCGAATGATGGTGCCTGAGAGTGGTTTTGACGTGTATGGAGAAAATGGATTAGACCGCTATGTCAGCGACGATCTCTTCCTCCAATAATAACCGGATTTGATCCCAAAATACTTGCAGCTGATACTGATTAATCAAATACTGCGCGATCGCTTCAAGCAAATTGCCTTGTGTGAGGATTTGACTTCGACCTTCGGCGAAAATTTCGGCCGAGAAGCCCAAATCCTCATCCCACATCAGCTCAACATCAACCTCATTTGGCTTGAGACGCTTGCGTTCCGCCATGTGCAGACAAACCGCATTGACGATTTCTTGTTCCGCTAACCGCATGCTGATTACCTCTCTTGATTCTGATTCTGGTTCAGCTTCCTTCTTTCTTTGAAGAAAGCTACAATCCGCATAATAACAACGACTAAGACAACAACCGCCAGAACGTTCACTAATAATCCGAGTATATTACCGAGTGCTCCCAAGCCTCCGAATAAGCCTCCGAACAACATGCCGGCCAAGCCCCCGATTAACAAACCTTTCATTAAGCCTCCGCTGAAAAATCCTGGCTTTGTGGCAGGTGTTGCGGCGCCGGGCGTTTTGGATGTGGAACTGTTAGGTTCATTTTTGGAAACGTTATTGGTTGGCGCTTTTTGCTGCTCTGTCGGTGTGTAGCTCTTGCGTGGCGCTTTATAAGAAGATTTCGCTTCTACCAACGTTGGTACGGTAAAGGAGAACACCAGCATACTTGCCATAATCAGCATTACTAATTTCTTAAACATCGTGTCATGACCCTCCTGAGATATGGTTAATATGAAAGTTTGATCACTTTCGTCTTATTCTATACGTTCCATATCAGATATGGTTTCAAGAGTGCTGCAATCGACGTCATTAATCGACAAAAAACGCCGTCCAGAAGCGGCCGAATGAAAAAGCTCCCCACACAGCATCAGGCTATTTCACCTGTCTACTGTATGGGGAGCATATCCGTCATCTACGATGGCTTTTGGTACGGGATAGCCCGCTTAGATGATGGATTAGTTTATGAATCCTGCCGTTTGCAGCAGCCGCTTCAGCAGCACAGCCGCTTCGGCACGGTTAGCGGTTGCGGAAGGCTCGAACGCATTAGCGCTCTTGCCGTTCAACAGCCCTGCCGTCACCCCTTTGGCTACCGCATCCTTCGCCCAAGGGCTTATCGCGCTCGCATCCTTGAACGCATTCAGCTGGTTAACATCCCCGCTCGTTTTCTTGCCGATAAAGGCCATGGCCCGGTTGATCATCACGGCCATTTCCTCCCGGGTGACGGAGGCGTTCGGGTTAAACTTGCCGCTCTCGTCGCCTTCGATCAAGCCCGCTTTGGCAGCGGCTCCGACGATGCCCATGTACCACTGGCTTGCCGATACATCCTTGAACTTGTTTGTTGTGTCTTCGCCAAGTCCCAAGCCTCTCACCAGCATCGCTGCAAATTCTGCACGGGAAATGGAGCTTTGCGGATCAAACGCAGTTTCCGTGCGGCCTTTGATCAGCAGCTTCGATGCCAGCCATTCGACATCGTCTTTCGCCCAGTGGTCCTTCATGTCCACAAACGATTTGTTGAACTGTACAATCGCGTAGACCGAGTTGCCCGGACGGCTGATCGATACTTTCGTTTTGCCGTCGACTACCTGGAAGATTGCCGGTACGAAGGTCATGTCGCCTGTTACCGGGTCGATCATCACCGCTGTCGCTTGCTTGCTGTCCACCGTGCTGCTCAGCTCCAGCGTACGGGAGACATAGGTGCTGCCAAAATCGTTGACAGAGGCACGCTTTCCGCCAGCTTCAACCGTTACGGTGAAATCGACGGCAGGGGTCAGCAGCTGCGCTCCCGCCTGCTTCGTTGCGCCCGCAACCTGATCTGCCAAGCTGCCGCTGATCTGTTCGATCGCAATGTTCACTTTCAGATCTTTCACGTCCGCCCCAATCGATTTGGCCAGCGAATCGATATTTAGCAGACTCACCGGAAGGGCATAAGTCGCATGACCGAATTTCACGACCAATACCGAATTCGAGGATTGCTTGGAAGCATTCAGCAAGGACGAGGCTGGAAGACTGACTTGTGCCACCGTTTCATTGCTCTTAACTTCAACTACCACTGTTGTATTGTTATTGGACAACGCTTGATCCAGTGTAGCGCTGTCCAGCGCAACCACGGCTGCTGTCTTGCCGTCCGTCGTCTTCTGCGTCGTCGGCGTCACATTAATGGAGACGGAGCCGTCTTTATTGGTTGTTACCGTGGCGCTGCTCGCAGATCCTGCTGGTGAACAGCAGCTTCCGCCGCCTCCGCTCGTATTGCTTTTTGGCGTCGCACTTGCTACAAGCGAGGCTGCGCTTTCGCCTGCCGTATTAGCGGCCGTGACGACGTAGTAGTAGGTCGTGCCGTTCGTTACACTGGTATCCGAGTAAGAGTTCACCGTCAAATTGACCGCGATATTCGTAAACGGACCGCTTTCCGACAAGGAGCGTTTCACGTTGTAGTAGGTCGCCCCCGTCACTGTCGCCCAAGTAATATCGACTTGTGACGAACCGCCTGTTGCATAAACACTTTCTACTACGGATGGAATTATAATCGTTACAGGTGCTGCTGCCGGTGTCTCGCTGACTTGAGCCGACGCCGGGCTTGTACCTGCCGAGTTCACCGCTTCCACTACATAGTAGTAGGTCGTACCGTTCGTCAAGCCGCTATCCGTGTAAGATGCTACCAAGCTTGTGCCTACTTGCGTATAGCCGCTTCCGCTCGTCGTGCTGCGTTTGATGTTATAGCTGGCAGCTCCGTTCACCGCTGTCCATACGAGTGCTACCTGAGCGTCGCCCGCTGTTGCGCTCAGTCCTGTCGGCGAGGCAGGTGCCGGATCAACCGGAGCTCCTTCAACCGCGCTAAGCGAAATATTGTCCAAATACTGGTCAATCGTGTTGGAGCCTGGCGTCGATGTTTCGAACGAACCGATGTCCGTCACTGTCGTTGCCGTGTAGAAAGGTAATGGCGTACTATTTTGCTTCGTTCCATTGATGTACACATCCGCGGTTTGTGCCGGTACGTCCGCTACGATTTTGAAATGGTACCAAGTGTTGATGCCGTACCCTTCCATGAAATGATCTGTCACCGAAGACTGCCCTGCAGGTACTGTTTTGTAAGAGAATACCGTCGCCGATCCGTTTTTGGCGGTTTGAATTTCAACCGCTACCGCTCCGGTCGAGCTTAACAGGCGGACGACTTTGGTCGCGCTTGCCGCTGCTGTAAGCATGTAATCGAACTCGCTGGTTATCACCCCGATTTGAGGGTCAAACGCCTTGTTCACTTTCACGAGCTGCGTGCTTGCACTCTTATCCGTATCGTGCAGATACAGGCTTTTGGTGCTTCCCTGTAGGGCTGTCGTTGGAGCCGCGATGGATGCATCGAGTGCCGTGCCGGCAGAAGGAGTTGGAACGATGACCGAGTAGCCCAAATCCGTCAATGTTACCGCACTTTCAAAAGTATCATTAATCAACGTGATACCGCTGCCCGGTCCGTCGGATCCCCCGTTGTTCACTGCTGCTGGCGTTGCGCTCGCTTGAGCCGATGCCGCGCTCGTGCCTGCCGTATTGGTTGCTTCTACCACGTAGTAGTAGGTCGTGCCATTCGTCACGCCAGTATCTGTGTAAGAAGTCGCTACGCTCGTACCTACTTGCGTATACCCGCTTCCGTTTGTCGTACTGCGCTTAATATTGTAGCTGGCCGCTCCGCTGACTGCCGTCCACGACAGCGCTACCTGCGCGTCGCCTGCCGTTGCCGTCAGACCCGCCGGGGCGCTTGGGGCCGGTATCGTCTGTTGAGTTGAATTGCCTCCTACAGCCACAAGTTGAGTTGTGTAAGCGAGTGTTTTATTTTTCAAAGCTGTATTAACGACATACGATGCGTCATCTACCGCATTATTGAATTGCCAAGTAAAATCCCCTTGATTGAGGCGTCCGGCTTTTTTCGTAACAATTTGTGGAATATTGCTCACGTCATCAATATTTGCTGGATCTACGGCCGTTTCGATCAACGTATCAAAGTTATTATAAGCTGATCCACCTACTAATGCTTTGAATGAACTTGGAACCGTCTCATTTCTTGACGATACTAAATAGGCATCAAAGGAGGTTGGATTAGCCGGAGCCGTTCCTGCATTAGAATTTGCATAAATGAGGCTATTAGGATTCGTAATTACATTATTGTAGGCTTTGATCATACCTCCGCTTTCACTGGAGAATGTGCCGTTAGCAGCGCCATCTTTCATATCCGTGCCTTGTAAAGAAATCATCATGGGATCATGAGCATTTCGCCAATAATTGGATTCAACAAAGATGGAACTTCCCGTTGTAGCGCCAACGCCATATTTTGAAACTCCATCATAGTAGTTATTATATACGTGAATCGTTCCCACTCTTACACGCGGATGACGAGAGTCCGAATGGTCAAACCAGTTATGGTGGAAGGTTACAAAATATTCCGATGGTTCACTCAAACCGGACAGAGAGGATTTTCCAGAATCCCAATAGTGATTGTACGAGATCGTAATATACGTCGAGCTGCCTTTGATGTCAGTTGAACCGTCACCTTTTACTTGGTCAGCATCACTTCCTGCATCTCCATAGAAAAGATCATTATTATGCACCCAAATGTTCACATTCTTGGTATCCATGGAGAAAGCATCGTCAGGGAATCTCATCATGCCGATGTTTCTCAATTCTACATTACCGGCATTCCTTACCAGGAAGCCCCAACCATACGCATAGGCATCTTCTCCGATGCCTTCAAGCGTCATATTCATTTCGGTATAAGCCGATTTGCCTTTTACTTCAAGATATCCGGAGGAGTTCAGTTGCCCGCTCATATCTGCTTTTGTAACTTGTCCGATCAATCTGATCGCAAGCGGCGTTTGATCATAACCTTTTTGCCTTAATGTTAAAATTTCACCGATACCCGTGCCCGTTGTTTTAGCGCCTTTAGAGCTGGTTATGACATCAAGCGTTACGGTTCGTGCAGTCGCAGATGTTACATAAATAACTTGAGCGCCGCTCCTAAGCGAACCATCGTCATTATAAGCACCTGAGCTTGTTTTCAATGGCGACTGGGAGGAAAACGCAAAGCCAGATCTATCATGCTTCGATACCGATAAGATATCGGAAACAGCATGTTTGCTTGAACCATCTGAAAATAGGGCTTCAACCTTCATTACATACGCTCCAGCTGGAAGCCCTACAGCGTCTGCTCTCCAATACGTAGGGTATTGGCGAATTAACTGGGTATCCATTTGTACATATTGAGAATCGGATGCACTTGCTGGTTTTACGTATACATGATAGCCTTGGGCATTGCTAACAGGGGCCCATTCCATATAGGCTGTTTCAAACCAGCCCCCACTCTTGGAAATGACAGGGCTCCCCGCAACAAACGGAGCAGGAACAGCAGAGACTACAGCGGAGTTTCCGCTCTCGCCCTGGGGGTTAACAGCCGTAACTACGTAATGATACGTCGTGCCATTCGTCAAGCCGGTATCCGTGTAATTAGTCACTGTCAAACCTGAAGCCACAGTCGTAAAGTTCTGACCGTCCGTGCTCCGCTTCACAAGATAGCTGTTTGCTCCGTTTACAGCGTTCCACGATACGTTTACCTTAGCGTCGGCCCCAGCAGCCATCACACCCGTAGGCGCCTGCGGCGGCGGTGTTGTCGCCGGTGTTGCCTGCACTTCTGCTGCGTCTTGACTCGAACCTGCACCATTCACAGCGGAAACCGTGAAGTAATACGTTGTATTGTTCGTTAAACCTGTTAACGTGTACGAGTTGGTTGAAAGGCCCGTCACAGAGGTGTAAGGACCCCCGATGGCCGTTGCATATTTAACCGTGTAGCTTTGTGCTTCGGCTTCAGCATTCCAATGTAGTGTAACCTGGGTGTCTCCCGCGTTGGCGGTCAAGCCGGTTGGAGCGTTAGGCCTCGGTAATTCTGGGGTATCCCAAACCTCATTGGATGAGGAAACGCTTTCAATTCCTGCGGCGTTTTTCGCCGTCACAATATAGAAATATGGAGTTCCATTTACGGCTGTCGTATCGGCATACGTTGTACTGCTGCTCGGAATCGTAGCCAAGTCCGTATATACGCTGCTTTGCGTACCACGTTTAATCGTATAGCTGGCCGCACCGCTCGCGGCAGTCCAGGACAAATTGACATTCCCATTGCTGCCCGGATTCACCACCGTCAAACCGGTTGGCGCATTGGGCGGCGTCGCTGGGTCCCCACCGAAAATGACCGTTCCGTCAGCTTTTTTGATCACCAAACTGTCAAACTTTGCATTGGCTTCCGTAACCGCAAGACCAATATTCAACTTGGCGTCGTTGTTAGCGCTGTCAATTAGGTTCGTGGAGTCGGTAATTGCAGCATAAGCCGTTCCAAAGGTGCTGCCGTCTTTCGAATAATAAGTACTATATTTATTTCCGACTTTCTCCAAACGCAAGTAAAAAGGAGCCGTAGCCGCAATTGCCGGAGACGCGTTTACAGTTCCTGTAGATGAATAACGCTTGTATGCCAGAACGTTGGTGTTGTTAAACACCGCAAAAAAGCCATTGCTCGTCTTTGTCGTACCGTTCTTCAGCATCAGCATGGCCTGAGGGGTAGTGGTGGTCCCTGACGTTCCAAAAGGAGCAAAGGACGCCACTCTGACCGTAGCGACGAAATCCCCGCTGATCGTTGTATTCACAAAATAAGCCGAATCACCCGTGGATTGAAGCTTGCCTTCCGAACCGGCGATTGTAAAAGTTTGAGTCGTGCTGTCATAGTCTGCGCCGGTCGCTTTCACCATTGCGTTTCCGCTCGCAATGCCGTCATTCATCGCCACATCGGTCCAGCCGGAAGGCAAATTCGCTGCCGCTGCCAATGCGGTGGGAACATAAACCTGCGGCAGAAAACTCAGCACTAAAGTAAACGTAAGAATCATGGCAAAGATTTTGTTTAACTTGTGATGCTTCATTGTTCACTTTCCTTTCATTTATAAAATCCATCTTCTGAATCTCTGTTGACTGGGCGCTTATGTTCACATATCGAGATTCGTGTAAGTACATCCGACCTCCTTATGTTTTAAATGCGAAACCTGTGTCGGCCTTTATTATATCCGTGCCGCCTAGTGACATATATAATCATCTGCTTAGTTTCGCTGTAGATAGCAGTGTTTGAAGCGCTTTCAAAACACGATCTGAGCTAATGATTATGCTGTAATTAACATAAAATGAGGCTGTCCCGAGGCTACCCCGGTCATTTCTATGACTTGTGGGACAGCCTTTTGTGCAATTATGCTTCTGCGGTCGATCGAATAGAGGGAAAAATTACCTCTAAATTGACTGCAGATGCTCATCAGATCCATTTAGCCGGAAAAACTCCCTCTACTTGCACCGATTTCGTGTGAATATACTGAATCCGGTCAAAATAACGGGAGGTTTTCCTTCTAAACTCCTTGCGAGGGCATCATTCGAACAGTTAGAGGGAGATTTTCCCGTTAGCTTACCTCGTCTTGAGGAGTATCATCATGCAACTTATCAGCAACTCTCCGGATCCCGATGGGGCAAGAATATACTTGCTTTGATGTCGGATTTTATCGTTATATGTTGTAATTTGTGAGAAGTTTGAGAGAGGCACTTGGTATAATTTAGGTGATATGTTCGAGAGCAGGGACATGTTTGGAAAGGTTTTTGCTTGAAGTGAGTTTTAAAAAGAGGAAGAGAGGTTGTTGATGGAATGATTAATAAACAAAGGAAGAAAAGCGTATCTGCAGCTTTCATGAGCTTCATGTTGGTTGCCCTTTCTGTGCTTCAGTTAACTGCTGGCGGGAGTTTCGCGTTTGCGGCAGATGGAACATGGACGGACATTACCGGTTCGGAAAGTTTTTCTTCTCCTTCAAGTATAGCCGTAGACAGCAGCGGAGCTGTATATGTGGCGGATTACGGTCACGCCAAATTAAAAAAATTGTCGAGCGGCAATTGGAGCGATGTTACCGGATCGGGAGGCTTTAGCGGAGTCGTTGGCGTTGCCGTAGACAGAAACGGAGATGTCTATGTAGCCGATAACTCAGGGAAAAAAGTGAAAAAACTGTCGAATGGCAGTTGGATCGACATTACGGGATCCGCTGGTTTTTCAAATCCTGTTGGCATAGCCGTAAGTCATAGCGGTGATGTTTATGTGGTGGATAGCATCGCAAACAAAATTAAAAAATGGTCGAATGGCAGTTGGACGGACATTACAGGATCGGTAGGCCTTTCCACTCCTTTTGGCGTAGCTGTAGACAATAACAACAATGTATATGTCACGAATTACAGCAGTAACCTAATCAAAAAGCTGTCGAACGGCAGTTGGACAGACATCACCGGATCGGGGGGCTTTGCCTCTCCATTTGGCATAGCAACAGACAGCGCCGGTGATGTATATGTGGCAGATTCCGGACATAACAAATTGAAGAAACTGATGAATGGCACTTGGACGGACATCACCGGAACAGGGGGGTTCTCCTCTCCTTGGGGCGTAACTGTAGATAGCAGTGGCGATGTGTATGTGACGGAATCCAACGGCAGGCAAATTAAAAAAATTACCCCTTCCGTCACTAGTGTGAACATCAGTCCAAGCAGCGCAAGCGTCCTGCAAGGGGACAGCCAGCAGCTAACAGCAACCGTTGCTACGGCTGGGGGTGCAGCAGCGACGGTCGTGTGGTCGAGCAGCGATACAACCAACAAAGTTACAGTGGACAACACAGGCAAGGTTACTGTTAACGCGAATGCTGAGGCAGGGGATTATACCATTACGGCAACATCAACGGTCGATAGCAGTAAAAAAAAATCAGCTACGATTACCGTCACAGAACCGTTTACTTATACGATTGCTGCAATACCGAATCAAACGCTGAATGCACTTATACAAGGCTATTCATCAGGCTCACAGGATAAGAAAACCGTCTATATAACCAATACCGGCACCGGTCAATTGACGAATCTGTCTGTAGCAGCCAGCGGCACGAACGCCAACGATTTTGTGATCACACAACCCAGTGAAACGTTAAGCAGCGGTGCGCCTGCAACCAGCTTTACGGTAATGGCGAAAGCCGGCTTAGCGGCAGGCACGTACACGGCAACACTCACGGTATCCGCAGACAGATTGACTCCAGTGACGTTTACCGTGACCCAAGCCGTGAACTTGCCCGATGCTCCTGCCAATCCGCAGAACCTTACGGCCGTAGGGGAAGATCGTCAGGCAGCGTTAAGTTGGGAGACGGTAACAGGAGCGACATATTACAATCTTTATATGGCGAATGCTCCTGGTCAATTTAGTGACGAATCCGTTGCTACCGTGACTTCTACAACCTATCTCGTGCAGGATCTGACGAATGGCACTGCCTATTATTTCATGGTAAAAGCGGGCAACTTGGGAGGCTTGAGCGCGGACTCAAATCAAGCTAGTGTGACGCCTGCAACGGTTCCGGCAGCACCAACAAATATTTCGGCGGTCGCTGGAAACGGACAAGCGACTGTCACCTTTACGCCTCCAGCCGACAATGGGGGCAGCGCGATCACAGGATATGAAGTCACCTCTTCGCCGGGAAATGTCGTCATAACCGGATCGGCAAGCCCAGTTACGCTCACAGGCTTGACGAATGGCACGAGTTATGTGTTTACGGTGAAAGCGATCAATGAAGCAGGGAAAAGTGAGCCTTCCACTGAATCAAATGCGGTTTACCCTCAAGCGCCATCCAGTGGAGCATCCAGTGAAGCATCAGAGAATTCAAACATTGGCGTAGATGTATTATTCAATGGAAACGTGGAGCGCATTGGAACCGCAACGTTCTCCAAACGAAACGACCAAACTGTCACAACGGTAGTGGTTGATCAGAAGAAGCTGACGGATAAGCTCGCGACAGAAGGTCAACATACGGTGGTCACAATTTCAGTGAACACGAAGTCCGATGTGGTCGTTGGTGAGCTGAACGGTCAGATGGTGAAAAGCTTGGAAAACAAGCAAGCCGTTCTAGTGATCAAAACCGATCGTGCAAGCTATACGATTCCGGCGCAACAAATTAGTATCGATGCCATAACCGAGCAAATTGGCAAGTCGGCAGCCTTGCAAGACATCAAGGTGCAGATAGAAATTGCCGCAGCGACAGCGGATACGTTGAAAATGGTAGAGAATGCGTCAGCCAAGGGGACGCTCACGCTAGTCGTTTCGCCAATGAACTTTACGGTAAGAGGCATCTACGGAGATAAAGCTATTGAAGTATCGAAGTTCAATGCTTACGTGGAGCGAACTCTTGCAATTCCAGACGGCGTTGACCCGAAGAAGATTACTACAGGAGTGGTCGTTGAAGCAGACGGAACCGTCCGCCATGTGCCAACGAAGCTTGTTGTCATCGACGGGAAGTATTACGTCAAAGTGAATAGCCTGACCAACAGTATGTACTCGGTTGTTCAGCATTCTGTCGAGTTTGCCGATGTCGCGCAGCATTGGTCGAAAGATGCGGTGAACGATATGGCGTCACGGATGATATTGACGGGTGTTGATGCAGCACGCTACCAACCAGATGCATCGATCACCCGCGCTGAATTCGCAGCCATTATTGTGCGGGCGCTGGGACTTGCCGACAACGGGAAAATCTCTGCATTCAGTGACATACAATCTGGCAATTGGTACGTTGGCGCAGTAGCGAAAGCGCAGGAGTACGGCATCATTAATGGATATGAGGACGGGACATTCCAACCGAACCATACGATCACACGCCAAGAAGCAATGGCGATGATGGTGCGAGCGATGAAATGGACGGGACTTAACGGAAGCGTCAGTGGTGCAGAAGCAGAATCCGCACTTGCGTCGTTTACAGATGGATCGGCGGTAGATGCATGGGCGAAGCAAGCAGTCGCTGCGGCGGTGAAGAGCGGACTGATCAAAGGCTCGGAGACAGGACTGAATCCGACGAGCCGCATCACGAGAGCGGAGACGGCGGCCATTGTTCAGCGGATGCTGGAAAAAGCCCAATTGATCGACGACAGAAAGTAATCCAGCCAAAAAGAGGCTGCCCAAAAGCTAAAAACTTTTGGGCAGCCTCTTCGTTGTTTTTTAGTCACTTATTGATTAATCCTGCCTTCTGCAGCATTCGGTATAAGAGCACAGTCGTCTCTGCACGCGTCAATGATTGTTGCGGACGCAATTCATCCCCGTACCCCTGCACCAAACCATCGTGAATGGCTATCCGGATAGCGTCACTCGCCCAGTCGGCAATTTGATCATGGTCCGCGTAAGAGGCTAAATCCACTTTTACTCCCTCAGAGCTTGTTGGAGCAGTGGCTCCTGCCAATCGCAGGGCTCGAACGATCGTTACAATCGCTTCTTGCCGCGATACCTTCTGATCAGGCCTGAACGTACCCGCTCCAACACCATCCATAATACCGTATGCCTTCACTGCTACTACAGAACCACTGTACCAGCTCGAATCACTTACATCCTGGAATCCTGCACGCCCACCCTCTTCCGGCAAGCCCAAAGCTCTAGCCAGCAAGGCGGCAAGTTCAGCCCGAGTAATTTCCGCTTTAGGGACAAAACGGCTTTCATCTGCTCCTTGCACAATCATTCGGCGATTCAGATCGCTAATTTCCGCTGCGGCCCAATGCCCTTGGATATCGGTTAAATGGGTCACTTGGTCCACTAACATATAAGTGCTATTCGTAAGACTGCGAATCTCAGCAGCTTGGCGCCCTGCAACTTTAGTAAACTTCGTTGGTACAGGACGTATACCTAGCTTTTGGTCCCAAACTGCCGCTGTAGCAGGCTTTCCTACAAAGTCCGGTGGCAAGAAAATAACTCTTTCTATATAACGGTTAAAACGCGTAAGCTCTTTTTTCTCACCCTGGCGCACTGCATACACATGAAATTGAACAGGATCCCCGACCAGCTGGAATTTGCCTTTTTTCGCTGCCTCTTGCAATCCTGAAATCTCTTCACTATGGCTGTGCTCGATCATGATTTGCACTTCCGCATTGTTAGCCCAGCCGGATTCCTGGCTCGCCACTTCACTTAGCGGCAAGCGATATTGGCCCTGAGACGTTTCGAAAAGAATCGTAACTGCCTTCTTAGCAAAAAGCGAGATTGCTTCACTTGGAAGCCGCAGCACTGCTTTGTCCGTCTTCTCCTCGATGGAAATCGAAAGATTCATTTCGGTCTCCGTGGGTAGCGAATCGAGTACCTTCTTAAGGGTTTCCGCATTTAAAAGAACATCGATAAACTTCACACCGTTCGTATCCGTTTGAAGCGTCGCAATGCCAGACACTCCTTGAGCATTGATCCAAATCATAGGCGAATTGCCGGTTGAAGGCGAAGCACCATTTGAAGAAGACGTTGAATCGGAATTATGGCTCTCTTTTGTACGAATCACGTACAGCATATACGTTTTAACGGCTCCATCTTGCGCTTTGACCGTAACCTCAAAAGAGTTCCTGCCTATCGCAAGGGGAAATTCGCTTGTCATCAAGTTGCTGGTGATCTGCGATCCGTTCACATATACGGCCGAATAAACATCCGACGGTGTCAACTGCATGGTCAAACCATATACCGCTTGACTGACATTAACCGTACTGCTCGTTATCGCCGGGTCAAAATGAAACAGGATCGTGCCGCCCAAACCTGTAAGCTGCCAGTCGGTCAAATTCGCGTTGCTGCTGAGTGGCATCATATTGCGGATGTCAATCAGGCTAACATTGGCATTACCCGCCGTATCGGCCACATAAACCGAATAGATCCCGTTTTCTTGTACGACAAAATGGTCATTTATCTCCGTACCCTGGTCAGCAAAGTACGAGCTGGGATGACTGCCTGCCGCCCACTTCACCGAAGAGACACCATTAAAATCGCCGTATGCATAAGTACTTACAGTAACGGTCACGCTTCCGAAGGTTGGCTCAATCGGATTCGCTTGTAATGTAATATGCGGAGGCTGATCGTACGTAAACGCAATATTTACATTTTGATTTAACGAGTGACCGCTCGCTGCTTCCCTGGCAAAATAAGTCACGGTTTCCGCCATTGTATTGCTTACCGTAAATACCGCTCGACCCTCAGCATCAGTCGGCCCGTAAACATCCGTTATAACGGATTGCCCGCCATTTGCTTGAAGCAGCACCCGTTTGCCTGCAATCGGATGATCATAGTCGTCTTTGAGCTTAACGAAAATTGTGGATTTGCTGCTGCCATCAGCGCGTACAACCAAATCGCTCGCCGTCATCGTGGAACGGGAAATGCTAACCTCACCGAGCACAAACTGGACGGTGGCCGTCGATGCGATCACGCCGCCACCGACACTGGCACTGATCGTCGCATTGCCCACTGTCGTTGGAGCCGTCAGCGTCGCTTGATATGTGCCGTCCTGATTGTCCGTCACGGTGCCTACCGTGCCTAGCGTCGAGGTGACGGCTATCGTCGAGCCTCCGCTCGTTAGCGCGTTGCCCTGCGCGTCTTTCAGCTTCACGGTCACCGGCGTTTGAGCAGCGCCATCGGCGGTAAGCGTAGTGTCGCCCGCTTCTACCGTGCTATTTGCTGTCGATGCCGCTCCCGGCACGAACTGCACGCTTGCCGTCGACGCAATACCGCTGCCTCCGACACTGGCGCTGACCGTCGCATCGCCTACTGTCGTTGGTGCCGTCAGCGTCGCCTGATACGTGCCGTCCTGATTGTCCGTCACGGTGCCTACCGTGCCTAGCGTCGAGGTGAGTGCTACCGCCGCGCCTCCGCTCGTCAGCGCGTTGCCCTGCGCGTCTTTCAGCTTCACAGTCACCGGCGTTTGAGCAGCGCCATCGGCGGTCAGCGTGCTGCTGCCAACTACCACAGTACTTTTGATCGTCGACGCCGCCCCCGGGACGAACTGCACATTCGCCGTCGACGCGATCCCGCTGCCTCCTACACTGGCGCTGACCGTCGCCGTTCCCGTCGTCGTCGGAGCCGTCAGTGTCGCCGTATACGTGCCATCTCCGTTATCCGTCACCGCGCCTACCGTGCCTAGCGTCGAAGCGACGACTACCGTCGCGCCTCCGCTCGTCAACGCATTCCCCTGCGCATCTTTCAGCTTCACAGTCACCGGCGTTTGAGCAGCGCCATCGGCTATCAGCGTGCCGCTGCCAACCGATATCGTGCTTTTAGCCGCCGACTCCGCCCCCGGCACGAACTGCACATTCGCCGTCGACACGATCCAGCTGCCTCCGACACTGGCGCTGACCGTCGCCGGTCCCGTCGTCGTCGGAGCCTTCAGCGTCGCCGTATACGTCCCGTCTCCGTTATCCGTCACGGCGCCTACCGTGCCTAACGTCGACGCAATCACTACCGCCGAGCCTCCACTCGTCAGCGCATTCCCCTGCGCGTCTTTCAACTTCACAGTCACCGGCGTTTGAGCAGCGCCATCGGCGGTCAGCGTAGTGCTGCCAACCGATACCGTACTTTTCGCCGCCGATGCCGCTCCAGGTACAAACTGCACATTCGCCGTCGACTCGATCCCGCCGCCTCCTACACTGGCGCTGACCGTCGCCGTTCCCGTCGTCGTCGGAGCCATCAGTGTCGCCGTATACGTGCCGTCTCCGTTATCCGTCACCGCGCCGACCGTGCCTAACGTCGACGCGATCACTACCGCCGCGCCTCCGCTCGTCAGCGCATTCCCCTGCGCGTCTTTCAGCGTCACAGTAACCGTCGTTTGACTGGCCCCGTCTGCTACAAGCCTATTATTAGCAATCGTAACCTTACTTTCATCCGGAGAAAGCGAATAATCTGGGATCATGTACGTCCTGAACGTAAAGTCATATCCAGCAGTCGACGATCTCCCCCTAGGATATGGATTCCCTCCGAACGTGTACCATCCAAAACCCGCAGATCCCCCGTTTTCTGTCGAGACAACCATTCTGTATGTCAAGTTTCTCTTCAAATAGGGCGGTGCCCCGGAGAAATCAATGGATATCCAGCCTGCTCCCAGAATCGCCAACTGTGATGCAAGCGGCGTCGATAGATCGGTTTCCTTGAATATACTTACCTTCAAGGCTCCGGTTGCGCCATAAGAGCCTGCTGAATAGATTTCCACTCGGCTCAAATTACCGGAAAAACCGGGCTCAAATGTTTGAAATTTCGGAGAGTCCTTATTCACCCAATTGTTCCCCTCATAATTATTCTGCGCCTGATCCAGAACTTCCGCACCCGCTGCCAAAAGATACCCGCCCGGTAGCAGGCCAAATGCAACCATGAATATTAGCACCATAGCAGTCCATCTCTTATTTCGCTTGTAAACTTTCATCTGTATCCTCCATTTAAAAATGTCAACTTAAGAAAAAAGTGCATCCCCCTACAACGAGCGCCACTACAAAAAAAATGCCAAAAAACCACTTTGTGAATCTGAGACTGAGGCCAGCACCATCCCACCAAGCATTAGCAAAAATAATAACGCCAAGAATAAGCATGCAAAAAAAAGCGATAAAGGCATTCTCCACGTTCATCCACTCCAAACCTCACTAAAATAATTGGCTTTGAAAATTCATTCGTTGTGATCATAAAATAAAGGAAAATACTTCGTTTTTCTATACCAAAAAAGGAGTATTTTATAAAAAAACTCATCCTGCGACTGGCGTTCTACCTCCATAGAGGTATGGTGTTTTCAGGTATACAGCTTTAATATGATATCGATAGATTTTCCTTGACTCTTTTTGTCGGATTGTGTCATTACGATCTGTAATATGAACAGCACTTCTATTACAATAAGAGGTAATCCTAGTAAGTCGATGTTAGAGGTGTTCGAATATGAAAGTGCACGATAGCGCACAAACACTTAGGGAATACATGGATGCACAAACCAGCATGAAACCGACTGTCTTTCTTACAGTTGCTAAAGCCATTGCGGGTTGCGTCCGAAAACTTCATCAACAGCAAACTATTCATCTCGATTTGCAGCCAGAGCAGTTCATCGTACTTGCAAATGGGTCAGAGGCTTATTTGAGAGATTCAGCTTATGCTGTGCATCGCTCGGAGAAGGGATATGTCCGATTGCCCGGATACGGCATTGTCGAAGCCGGTTTGCCTTATTGCTCGCCTGAGCATACTGGCAGAATGATGCGGACGGTAGACGAACGCAGCGATCTTTATTCCTTAGGCGTTATTTTTTATGAAATGCTGGCCGGCCGACTTCCTTTTATTGCCGAAGACCCGCTGGAATGGGTGTATATGCATCTGGCACAAAGCCCTCCTCCAATAGCTAATTCACGAACACCTTTGCCTGACGGCCTAGCATCCATCGTTATGAAGCTTTTGGAAAAAAATCCGGATAACCGCTACCAAAATGCCGACTTTCTCATCGCTGATTTGGATAAAATCGGACACGCCCACGATACATTCATCCTGGAGCCGGGCTTTCATGGCCGGGAGCATGAAATTTCAGTGTTAACACAAGCCTTTTATTCCACTTGCATCGGTTCAACCGAAATGGTTTATGTGTCGGGCGAAGCCGGTATCGGAAAGACAAGCTTGATCGATGAAGTGTTTCGAAAACTGCAGCATTCACAAAACTTTTTCTATATGACCGGAAAATTTGAGCAAATCTCGATGGAGAGCCCCTATCATCCGATTATTCAAGCTTTTCGCGGATTAATGCGGCATTTGCTCGGGGAACGAAAAGACCAGTCCGAACTTCGGAAGCGCAAACTGCAAGAAGCTTTGGGTGCAAACGCCCCTGTCATTACAGCGATTATTCCTGAAGCCGAACTGCTGTTAGGCGCTGCGCCTGCTGTAGAAGAGCTTCCTGCCAATGAATCGAAAAAACGGTTTATTTATGTTTTTCGCAAATTTGTGCAAGCACTGGCGTCTAAAGAGCATCCCCTCGTCCTGTTTATCGATGACTTGCAATGGGCCAATGCATCGTCTCTTCAACTCATTCATGCGCTGCTATGCGATCCGGAATGCCAATATTTCATGTTTATTTGCGCGTATCGGCATACAGAAACAGACCGAAGCACGCTGCCCGGGTACGAGACGGATGGGAGCGTTACGGATCAAGCGGTTGTCCGTCACCTACACCTGTCTCCTCTAAGCCTTACACAAATGAATCATGTCGTAATGGAAATATTGAATATCCAAGACGCTAATTCCACACTGTCCTTGACGGAACTGCTGTACCACAAATCAGGCGGCAATCCGTTTCATTTCAAACAAATATTGCTTAGGCTGAATGACGATCATGTCTTGCTCTATAACCAAGAGAAGCAAATCTGGCAGTGGAATGTGGGGCAATTGATCGAGCGGGAACCCAGCTACGCCATTAACGATTTGATGGCTCACAGACTGTACCGTTTGTCCAAAGATGCCCAAGATTTGCTCAAAATTGCCGCATGTATAGGGAGCACCTTTCATTCGCAGTTGATAGCCCGCGTGGCGAACCGAGAAATAGCGGACATCGCGCCGGAATGGTCCACAATAGAAGGTGAAGGCCTGATATTGCCTTTGGAAACGGATAAATTCCGTTTTACGCACGATAGCATACAGAAGCTGATATACAACCAGACGGACGCTGAATCCAGACAAACCATTCACATCCGAATTGGCAGATGCATGAGCGAGCATGACGCCGAATACGAAGGCATCTCATTTGAAGCTGTTAATCACCTGAATCAAGGCGCGAGCCAGATCAAGGACAAACAACAGCTGCTCCAGCTCATCAAAATGAATCTCGATGCAGGGAACCGTGCCAAAGCTTCCTCGGCCTACGATATTGCCTTGGGTTATTTTGGAAAAGGGGCCCAGCTGCTCACTTCGGATGACTGGGATACTGAGTTCGAGCTTTGCTTTGAATTGCACGCCCAAAAAGCGGAGTGCGAATATTTATGCGGCAACCCTATGAAGTCCGATCGGGAAATCGGTTTCTTGATCGGTATCGCGCGCAATCCGGTCGAGCGGAGCAGGGTGCAAATGATCCGAATTATGCAGCTTATTAACCAGGGAAAATATTTGGAAGGTACTGCTCTGGGCCTTGAAAGCTTAAAAGAGCATCACGTCATTATTTCTCCCCATCCAAGCAAGTTCATGCTCATGATGGAAGGGATTCGGATTGAGATATTGCTACGCAACCAATACGATGCACTTGCCCATATGGACGATATGTCGGATAAAGAGCGGATATCTGCGATGAATCTGATTTTTGCGATTATTCCCTCCACTTTCTTTACGAATAAAAATGTTTATTTTCTGCTCATCTGCAGGGCCATTCAACTCTCGCTTAAATTTGGAAACACCCCCGTTTCCGCAGCCATCTATTCCGCTTATGGCATGCTTTTAGCAATTGCCTTCGGCAAATTCGATAAGGGCTACGCCATTGGCAAAGTAGGAATGGAAATTTCCGAACGGTACAACATCAATACCGTTAAAAGCCAAACCTATACGATGTTCGGCGGGGTCCTTTGCCAATTTGCCGGAAATGCCCGCGAAGGGGACGCTTATTTGGCTAAAGCGCTTCGTTGCGGTATGGATGCGGGAGATTATGTGTTTGCCAGCTATGCCATCGGCGCGCATATCAATTCCTTGTATACGCGAGTATCATTAAGCGAATTAGCAAGAACGATTGCAGACTATATGGCCGTGCTGGATACGACTAATGATGAATTTGTAAAACAAAACTTTTATTTATATCAGCAACTTATACTCGCGCTTCAAGGCGAAACGGCTGCGCCGGACTCATTCGACAGTCCCGGCTTTGAAGAAGAAGCCTTTTTGAACCGGATTTATCAAGAAGAAACTTCTGCTACTACGCTCTTTCAATACAACACGTATAAAACCCAGCTTTGCTATTTGCTAGGAAAACATGAAGATGCCATCCGCTGGGCTGAACAAGCGAAGCCATATGAGGCTTACGCCACTCATTTGCCTCATTTGCCGCAGAGCCTATTTTACGAATTGCTGGCTAGGACGGCCGTATATTCGCAAGCAGCAAACGGATCGAAACAACAAAAAAGCTTGGTTCGAGGGCTTCGCCGTTTTCGAAACTGGGCTCAATGGAGTCCGATGAATTATCGATCCAGGCTTTATCTCCTTGAAGCCGAATTGGCCCGTGTCTCCGGCGAATCGCTGAAGGCCGAGGAAATGTATGACAAAGCGATCCGTGAAGCGAGAGAACAAGGCGAAATGCAGGTGACCAGTATAGCAGGCGAGCTCGCGGCCAACTACTACTGGCGTCATGCCAAGAAAAAAACGGCACTATTTTACTTGCAAGTGGCTGTTCAGGGGTATAAACAATGGGAAGTCCATGTGAAAACGGCACAACTGGAGGCACGCATGCTGCTTTGGCAGCAGCAAGAGGATGCCGAACTGAACAATGAAAGCGCACAGATATCGGCAGGTCCATTTGATGCAGATCAGACGACTGGAGCCACCGCTCTTCGGAGCGAGAGCCCTTCTATCGACAGCGTAGATCTCGCCGCGATCCTTAAAACAACACAGGCCATGACCAATCATGTGGATATGGATACGGTGCTAGCAGAAATCATGCGTACGATCATGAAGCATGCCGGGGCAAGCAAAGGGGCTCTGCTGACGGGCAGCCATGACACGCTTACGATTCAGGTGTATGCGGATTCCGAGGCGCAAACCGTCTCCTCTCCTGCAGAAATGACCGACAGCTCCCTTTTGCCTGAAGGCATCATCCGATACGTCTTTCGTACCCGGGAGAATATCCATTATAGCGGAGGAGAAGAAAGTTGGCTGATTCATAATCCGTATATGGCCAAACACCGGCCGCAATCGGCTCTCTGCCTGCCTGTCACAGTTCATGGCACGATGCTCGGCGTGCTTTATCTTGAAAATAAACTGGCAAGCGGGGTTTTTGGAGAAGATCGCATGGCTGTTCTGCTCGCTATGGCGTCGCATGGCATTTTGATGTGTGTGCTGCAAAGCTCCGCCGAACCATCTTTGACGGAACCGGGTTTGGACGAAGAAGATCAGCCATCGCCGAATGCGATCGAAGAACCGCTTACAGACCGTGAGCTGGAGGTACTTGCCTTATTGGCGGCAGGATTGTCCAATAAGGAAATTGCCGATCACCTGATCATCGCCGTTGGAACAGTGAAGGTTCATGTAAAAAATATTTTTGCCAAATTAAAAGTCAATCGGCGCACAAAAGCAATAGCTCAGGCTAAGGAGCTGAAACTGCTGGATCATGGCATGTGACATGTTCAGCAGTTTTTTACTTGTTCACGACTTTTAATGTTGGAAAACGCTTAGCGATAATGCAATAAGGATGATCGAACTGTTAGGAACAAAGCAACCGCTGGTGGAAGGAAATCCCAACTATATGTCGAACTTGAAAGATGAAAGTAATAAATACTAAGTACTATGTTACTAGTTCTCTAGTCCTGAAGGAGGTAGGAAGGAACCTACTATGATCTGCAAAATACCTTTCGAAAAAAAGGAGGCCTTTGCCACCAGCAACGCTACTAAGAGGGGTTCACGTTCGCATGAAAAATCTTGCTTGATGGGCAGTATTCGAAGCTTCTTAAATACATAACGGAGATGATAACGTGTTAAATAGAAAAGCAAGCAGCCTGTTCCTTATCCTATTCCTATTCTTCAATATTTCCACATCCGCTCATGCCGAAAATGTCAGTCAAATAATCGGTGACAACAATACCGTTGTGTTTGTGGATCTGACACAAAATTACGATTGGGCGAAGGAAGCGATAAGAAACTTTGCGCAGCAAGGAATCGTTTCAGGCGTTGGCGATGGCAAATTTGCTCCCGATGAAATGGTTACAAGAGAGCAATTTGCAAAAATGCTTGTGTTAACCTTTCACGCGGCGCTGACTTCACCTAAAGAACCTACTTTTGCAGATGTTCCGCAGGATAAGTGGTCCAATCCTTATATTGAAGTAAGTAAGGATTTTCTTACGGGTTATGCCAATCCGTTTGGCGGTAAGATGAGCTTCCACCCTGAAGAGGCGGCTACTCGCGAGGATATTGCAGTGTCGCTAATCCGAATAATGGGCCTTTCCGATCAAGATGTCAACGATCCCAATTATGCAAAACATGCTTTCAACGACGCTTATAACATTTCACCCGGACTATTAAAATATGTGAGTATTGCGGCTGAACGTGGACTGATCAATGGCTATGAAGATGGTACATTCAGACCTACAAAAGGGATTACTCGCGCCGAAAGTGTTGTGTTGTTAAATAGAGCTACGAAACAAGCCGTATCGTCAGCATCGGAGGAATTGGATGTATCCGCTTCAATCATCACTGGCCAAGACCCTAGCGAAGTGACCCTTTCCATTAAAGCGGAAGAAGGAACGAAGATAACAGTAGACGGTGAAGCCTTAAGGATGGACAAAATGGGGAATGGATCCATCGGGGGTATGGTGCTGTATTCATTCGAAGAAGAAGGAACGAAGACATTTAGGATTGAGGCAGTAAAAGGCGCAAAGAGGAAGATGCTGGAGAAAACAGCTAAATACCAGATTCTAGGCCCTGTTCTAAACGTCACTCAAGCTCCAGCGAGCTCGGATATCAATTCCGCCACCATCAAAGGCACCGTGTCCGACAAAAATGATAGCAATCCTACTGTAACCATTAACGGAAAAGATGTCGGAGCCTACTACGGCAGTTTCGATAAAACGGTCAGCTTGGTGGAAGGCGAGAACAAATTCACCATCGTGGCGACGAACAAATTAGGGAAGTCTACAACGGTAGAGAAAACCATTACCTTCGGAGCCGGGGTACCCACACTCAACATCACTCAAGCTCCAGCGAGTTCGGATATCAATTCCGCCACCATCAGAGGCACCGTATCCGACACTAATGATAGCAATCCTATTGTAACCATTAACGGAAAAGATGTCGGAGCCTACTACGGCAGCTTCGATAAAACGGTCAGCTTGGTCGAAGGCGAGAACAAATTCACCATCGTGGCGACGAACAAATTAGGGAAGTCCACAACAATAGAGAAAACCATTACCTTCGGAGCCGGGGCACCCATACTCAACATCACTCAAGCTCCAGCGAGTTCGGATATCAATTCCGCCACCATCAGAGGCACCGTGTCCGACGCTAATGATAGCAATCCTATTGTAACCATTAACGGAAAAGATGTCGGAGCCTACTACGGCAGCTTCGATAAAACGGTCAGCTTGGTGGAAGGCGAGAACAAATTCACCATCGTGGCGACGAACAAATTAGGGAAGTCCACAACGGTAGTGAAAACCATCACCTTCGGAGCCGAGGCACCCATACTTAACATCACTCAAGCTCCAGCGAGCTCGGATATCAATTCCGCCACCATCAGAGGCACAGTGTCCGACAAAAATGATAGCAATCCTATTGTAACCATTAACGGAAAAGATGTCGGAGCCTACTACGGCAGCTTCGATAAAACGGTCAGCTTGGTGGAAGGCGAGAACAAATTTACCATCGTGGCGACGAACAAATTAGGAAAGTCCACAACTGTTGAGAAAACCATCACCTTCCTAATTTCGGCGCCTCAAATCACCTTTACCAACATGCCGGAAGTAACGAATCAGAAAACTCTGTCCCTGCAAGGTAATATTAGAGACAATGACAGTAATGTAAAATTATATATCAATGATCAGGAGGTCAGTTTGGATTATCGTAAAAATTTCTCGAAAACCGTTACACTTTCTGAGGGTGATAACTCATTCGTGTTCAGAGCGGTAAATAGCTACGGCAAATCCACTTCTGTTGTTAAAACGACGAAATATACAGAACCTGTGCCATCCAAGCCCTAAGACGGCAACATTCACACTGTTATAAGCAAAACGTATAAACGAGTTCAAGCCGCTGCCCTTTTGGGGGTAGCGGCTTTTATTTGTAATAAAAAAGTTATGGTGGTTATTTAGCGCTTTGTAGGCCCCTAGAATGACTATTTAAATATAAAAGGCTCATCCCGATAAGGATGAGCCTTTTTCCCACTTTTTTAACCCCAACCTACTCCACCGTCACACTCTTCGCCAAGTTCCGCGGCTTATCAACATCATTCCCACGCGCCAAGGACGCATAGTAAGAAAGCAACTGCAGCGGAATAACCGACAGTGCAGGCGATAAAACATCCAGCGTCTTCGGAATCACGAACGTACTGTCTACAGACTTCTGAAGCTCTTTCTCGCCTTCAACGGCAATACCCAGCACATTCGCGCCGCGCGCTTTAACTTCTTTAATATTGCTCACCGTTTTCTCAAGCAGCTCATGCTGAGTTCCGAGCGCAATTACAGGAATACCATCCTCGATCAACGCCAGCGTACCGTGCTTCAACTCACCTGCCGCATAAGCTTCAGAGTGAATGTAGGAGATCTCTTTCAGCTTCAGCGAGCCTTCCAAGGCCACGGCATAATCCAAGCCTCTACCGATGAAGAAGAGGTTGTCATGCTTAGCCATCTCTTCCGCTACAGCTTTGAGATCTTCTGCTTGAGCCAGAATCTCTTCTACTTGCGCAGGCAGCTCTTTCAATGCTGTAATCATCTCGGCGATTTCCGCTTCCGTTTGCGTGCCGAGTGTTTGAGCCAAATGAATACCGAGCAAATAGAACGCAATCAACTGGGACGTGTAAGCTTTTGTCGAAGCTACGGCAATCTCTGGCCCTGCCCAAGTTGTAATAATATCATTCGCTTCGCGAGCGACGGAACTTCCGACTACGTTCGTAATCGCCAGAACGTGCGCGCCGCAACGCTGCGCTTCACGAAGAGCAGCCAGCGTATCTGCGGTTTCACCGGATTGGCTAACCACAATGACAAGCGTATCTTTCGTGATAATCGGGGAACGATAACGGTATTCGGAAGCAACATCCGTTTCAACCGGAATACGCGCCATTTTCTCAATCACGTATTTCCCAACCATACCTGCATGATACGCCGTACCGCAAGCAACAATATGCACACGGCTGATATTGCGAATCGCTTCAGCTGTGATGCTCAGCTCGTTCAGTACGACCTGACGTCCATCCGGTGAAATACGGCTGCCCATCGTATCGCGGTAAGCTTTCGGTTGATCATAGATTTCTTTCAGCATAAAGTGATCAAATCCGGCTTTTTCGGCCGTAACAATGTCCCAATCGACATGAAACATTTCCCTGGAAATAAAATTCCCTTCCAAAGTCATTAATTCGACACCATCACGCGTCAACAGCGCCATTTCGCCATCATTTAGGATAAACACATTCCGCGTATATTCGAGAATTGCCGGGATATCCGAACCAATGAAGTTCTCGCCTTCGCCGATACCGATAATCAAAGGACTTGCCTGACGTACCGCAACAAGGCGATCCGGTTCATACTCCGTCAATACGCCAAGCGCGAAAGCGCCTGTCATTTGTTTAACGGCTTTTTGAACGGCTTTGAGGATATCGCCTTCGTATAAGTCAGCGATCAGGTGAGAAATCACTTCCGTGTCTGTTTCGGAGACAAACTGATGGCCTTTCGCCGTAAGCTCTTCTTTCAGGGTAATGTAATTCTCGATGATTCCGTTATGCACAACGGAGAACTTCAGCGAATTATCCGTATGCGGGTGCGAATTGACATCCGACGGTTTGCCGTGTGTCGCCCAACGGGTATGCCCGATTCCAACGCTGCCGTTCAGAGGAGTCTCTTCCAGCTTGGATTCAAGATTTGCAATGCGGCCCTTTGCCTTCTTAATTTCCAGACCCTTCGCCGTATACACAGCTAAACCTGCAGAGTCATAGCCCCGATATTCGAGCTTTTTCAACCCATCCAGCAAAATTTCCTGAGAATTACGCTTTCCAATATAACCAACGATTCCGCACATAGTGTAGTACCTCCATAGTTTTATGAGCCTCTTCAACAAGGGCTATTTTTCAAAGATCCATAACAAAAAAACAATATATAATCGTAAACCGATAAGTTCGCATGAAAAATAAAAGATGTTGGATACTTGTCAGCCCGGTCGCCCAAGCGTTTTTGCTCTCCAACTTAACGGCAATCCTCTTGCCGGAAGGTCCCCGCCGAATGTTTCGAACACCTTCACCTCGTCAACTCACCTGCGTAGTAGCAGCTCTTACTACATTCCCGTTCCGCCTGCGAGTTCTGGCGCTATTTGTATATGAACAACCTCTACCCTGCCTTTCCTTCTTGAGTAAATACATCATATTCATTTTTCAGTCATCGTGCAACTAATTTTTTCTATCAAAATCCCCATATTCGCCCAAAAAAAGCGCAAAATAGCGCGAAAAAACACGAATGGGACACATCGATGATCCCCAAAAAGTAAGGAGCCTCCTTAGAGAACCCCCCTTACTTTCAGGGAACCCATAAAACGGCCTCTAGCCTCTATACCAACTGCTCTTGAATGACCTTCGCAATATCATGCACATAGGCTTCAACTTGTTCCTTGTCCGGCCCTTCAGCCATGACGCGAATCAAGGATTCCGTGCCCGAAGGACGCACCAGCACGCGGCCGTTATCTCCAAGCTCATCCACCACTTTGCGAATCGCTTCTTCGATGACCGCATTATCCTTCAGCTTGCTCTTGTCCGCTACGCGTACATTCACGAGCAGCTGCGGGAACTTACGCATAATTTCTTTAAGCTCACTCAGTTTACGTCCCGATGCTACGACGGTGTTCACCAACTGCAGCGCAGTGAGAATGCCATCTCCGGTTGAGATGTAATCAAGGAAAATGACATGACCCGACTGCTCCCCGCCTAGGTTATAGCCGCCTTTGCGCATCTCTTCCATCACGTAGCGGTCGCCTACCGCGGTTTGCAGCGCCTTAAGACCCGCTTTTTCAATCCCTTTGAAAAAGCCGATATTCGCCATCACCGTCGTCACAATCGTGCCGTGGTTCAGCTTTCCTGCGCGGTTCAGCGCATCGCCCAAAATGCTCAGGATGAAGTCGCCGTCGACTTCCTCGCCTTTTTCATCGATCGCGATCAAACGATCCGCGTCGCCGTCAAAAGCAAGCCCGATGGCTGCGCCATGTCTCACCACTTCTGCGCGAAGCTTCTCAGGGTGCGTGGAGCCGCAATCATCGTTGATATTGCGTCCATTCGGCTCCGCGCCGATGGTGATCACTTCCGCTCCCAGCTCGCGGAAAATCATAGGCGCCAGCTCGTAAGCCGACCCATTCGCGCAGTCGAGCACTACCTTGTATCCGGCGAAAGACTCGGAAACCGTCTCTTTCAAGAACGCCAGATAGTCAAGCTTCGCGTCCGGGCTGTCTGAAACCGTGCCGATCTCGCCGCCAACCGGGCGAGGCAGCTCGTCGACAGCAGCGTCTAGCAGCTGTTCAATTTCAAGCTCCGTCTCGTCAAGCAGCTTGAAGCCGTCGCCGCCAAAAAACTTGATGCCATTATCCTCAACCGGATTATGGGAAGCGGAAATCATAACGCCCGCATCCGCTCCGAGCTTCTTCGTTAAATAAGCCACCGCAGGTGTACTAACAACACCGATGCGAATTACCTCCACGCCAATTGACAATAAACCTGCTACAAGGGATGCTTCCAGCATAGGTCCCGATATGCGCGTATCTCTCCCGATTACGACCTTCGGATGCTTGGCCTGTCTCGTTAAAACATAACCGCCGCAGCGGCCAACCTTATAAGCTAATTCTGGTGTCAGTTCGCCATTAGCGACGCCGCGTACACCATCCGTACCGAAATATTTCCCCATGTCTCTATTCTCCTCTTTTTCTCTTCCCATTATGGATTTGTTGCTTTAGTTGTTGAATTTGCTGTTGGATTCGTTGTTGGATTTGCTGTTGGATTAGCCGGCGCTTTCTCGCTGATTTCTACAGTCGCCTTCACGTCTTGCTGCGATCCTAGCTTCACATACGTTGGAAGGTTCAAGGCGACCTTCAGCTCATGCTTCCCTGGCGGCAAATTGCTTATATCCAGAATAGCCTGAACGTCCTGTACCTTCATTTGTTCAATGATGGCAGGCGCCCCCTCAACCTGTATGTTCAGCTGAGCCGACTCGGGCGTAGTTACCTTCGTCACATAGTTTTCATTGCCACCGATAATGGTGATTGGGACATTTTCCAAAGTTCTGGTGATGGACGGAACGATCTCCACCTTCACCGTAACTTTCGCAGGATCCAGTTGTGTTACTTTATTCCTCAAAGGAATGTCCAGTGAATATTCTTTCGTTTCCTTCACATCTTGAACGTTCAGCTGCGGCCCTTGATAGAACTCCAGCCGGTCGACAACGTCCTGAGTCCCGTACACGGTAACTTTGTCCGGAGTTTGCGTAACCATGGATATCGCATAGCCTTTCGGCGGCTCCCCGCTAATTTTCAATTGCAGCGGTATCGTTTGGAACGGACTTGTAATCGGAACCTCGACATCGACCACTGGCGGATTCATATTCACCGTCACTTCTTTACCGTCTTTATCGAATGCTTGCAGCTTAACTTGCTTCGTGACGGCAGACTGGGCCTTATCGACGGATACCTCGCCGCGCACATTCTCGATCTGATCAAGCTTGCTCGTCTGGGCGGTAATATAAACCTTATTAGGCTTTACGATCGGCTGACCGGCTTTTAGCCCTGCTGAAGGGGTGCCTTTGACATTGATCACGACAGGCACTTCTTTCATCTGCAGCTCTTCTATGATGACGTGAACCGTTCTTGGGACTATTTGAACATCAACGTCGGATGGAAAGCCAACCGGTTTTAAAGTAAGCTGATGATCTCCTTTGCCTACTTGGGTCAAATCAAGTTCAATCTGATACGTGTTGCTGGTTGTTACCTTTTTGACCGAAGATTCCTTGCCGCTCAGGATAACCTGAACATTCGATGGAGCCATCGACGAGATGTGATAATGCGTTTCATCGTATTTCGTCGTAATGGCCACATTATTAATCGTTTCTTCCCGCTGTCTGAGAGGTGAGCTTCCGGATATATTCGTCTCTTCCAAGTGCACAACTACCCACAGCAAAATACTAATGACAAGCGCCACAATGCGCACAACATTCGTATTACGCAACCATTTATCCATTCGAACGGCCCCTCCATTTCAAGAAAGGGTTCTTCTCATTTGTCTTTGCTTTCGGCTTAAGCTCTTCGAACAATTTGGCGATCAAGGATTCTTCTTTAATATCCCGCACAATATGACCGTTCATTGTCAAAGAGATCTGGCCGGTTTCCTCGGAAACAATAATACACATGGCATCGGAAACCTCGCTCATGCCAATCGCGGCGCGATGCCGCGTGCCAAGCTCCTTGGAGATGAAGGGATTCTCCGACAAGGGCAAATAACAACCGGCGGCCATAAGCTGCCCTTGACGGATAATAACAGCTCCATCGTGCAGCGGTGTATTAGGAATGAATATATTGATCATCAGCTCCGCACTGATCTTACTCTCTATGGCAATGCCCGACTCCACATAATCTGTCAGGCCGGTCTCTTTCTCAAAAACAATCAGAGCTCCTATCTTTCGTTTGGCTAAATAATTCGCAGCCCGGATCACTTCACTGATGCGTTTGTTGACATCCTGATCTTCTTCGCTTGAGGAGCGGCTAAACAGCTTACCGCGGCCTAATTGCTCCAAGGCTCGTCTGAGCTCCGGTTGAAAAATAATAATAACGCCCAAAACCCCAAACGTGAAAGTTTGATTCATCATCCACTGCAGCGTACTGAGTTTAAACCAAATACTAAACACCCATGTTATGACGACAACAAGAATACCTTTCATGAGCTGAATGGCTCTTGTCCCACGCACCAACAGGATCAGTTTATAAATCACATAGCTAACGATCAGAATATCTACGATATCCTTAGCCGAGATGCTCGTGAGTAAGTCCATTTATTATTCTCCCCCAGGCGACTGAACACAGTGATCTCTCTATACCTAGAATCATAACATAATCCTAGATATACTTCTATTTTTCTCTCTTTATCAGAGTGTTTCCCAGTTGATTTGGTTCAATGTACTCAAAAAAAACGTCCCCCTAGGCTCAAAGCCAACGGAAGACGTTGCGGGCTAATGCGATAGCATCCCTACGAATTCGTTTATTTTGTACCAAACCCAACCTAGAGCTTCATTCACCTGTGTAACTTGCCCCGAAATATGCGCGGTAGATGCCAAATTAAGCGTGCCGTCAATCACAGTCAAGTTGCCCGTTACATCGCCTTCCACCTTGAGCGTACCCCGTTGGACAACGAGATCGCCTTGTACAGTATGGCCCTGCGGAACGATAACCGTATCCCCTTGGATAATCACATCCTGAAGATTGCTTCCCTTCACCATCAAGCTCGTGTCGTCATTCCACATGGCCATGAAGCTGCCGAACATGACAACACCAAAAACAACCGCTACCGATGCGGCAGGATGCCTGCGAATAAAGTCCATCCAGCTATTTCTTTGCTTCATTGGAGGCAGTCCGCTCATAATCTGTGCTGTCAGCGTATCAGATGCTTTCACAGGAGGGAGCATTCTAACAAGCGCTTCTGTTTTCTCTAATTGTTTGAATAAAGCATGACAGGTCTGACAAGCAATCAGATGTTCCTTCAACAGCCGAGAGTCCGATCCTTGCAGATCACCGTCTAGATATTCATGTATGAGCGGGAGGGCTTCTTTGCAATTCACCGGGCAGCCACCCCTTTCTTAGACTTTTGCATGTTGTGGTATACCATACGTTTGGAATTCGAATATGTTTCAACGAGGAACAGGATTTGTGCTGGCATTTTTCTCCTCCTGCTCTATGCTTTTACGCAAGTATTCTCGCCCTCGATGAACCCGCGTTTTGATTGTCGTTACAGGCATGTCCAGCACCTCGGAAATCTCCTGGAGAGACATATCCTGCAGATAACGCAAAATGACGATTGATTTATATTTCTCCGGCAACGTCTCAATGGCTCTTCGAATCTGTTCCTGCGTCTCTGATACAATAATCTGCTTTTCAGGCGTGTCATCCTGACTAGGCAGCATCGTATAGAAGTCATTGCCTTCCCCGTCCGGCATTTCCGCGTCTAAAGAATACGTATTCTTCCTTCTGCGAAGCTTATCGATACACAGATTCGTGCCAATTCGAAAAATCCAAGTGGAGAACTTCTGATTCTCATCATACCGGTGCAAATTCGTATATACCCGCAGAAACGTCTCCTGCACCGCATCCTCGGCTTCTTGTTTGTTATTCAGCATGCGGTAAGCCAAGTGAAAGATCTTATCCTTATAGAGCTCTACAAGCTCTGCAAAAGCATTCCGATCCCCATTCCTGGCTAGTTTAGCCAGTCGTGCTTCAACAAAATTCAATTCGATTTCCTCCGGCTTCTTAGGCAATTCGTCTCTCTTCTAAATACATACGCAGAAAATTGCGTTTTGTTTTCAGAAATATCGATACCAACCAAATCAATCCTATCCTTACCCATTGTAACCTATTTACAGGCTCCTCAATAATGAAAATATGTTGAAGGGCAAATTGTCTATGAACAGAAAAAGTCGGGCAGCACTCGATATACGAGGCCCCCGACTTTCTCAATATGTTTATTAGAATATCAGCCCGTATTTCTCAGTCCGGCTGCAATTCCGTTGATCGTGAGCAGCACTTCACGCAGCAGAATCGCATCATCTTCATTGTTATCACGCAGTGCGCGAAGCTCTGTAAGCAGTTCAACCTGCATGTAGCTTAGCGGATCAACATACGGGTTGCGAAGACGGATAGACTCTTGAATAACAGGAACATTATCCAAAATCTCCTGCTGCCCTGTTATTTGCAAAATAATCGATGAAGTTAATTCATATTCTTCCCTAATGAGGTTGAAAATACGCTCTGCAATCACTGATTCCTTCACCAGGTTCCCGTATTCCTTAGCAATTTGCAGATCTGCTTTGGCTAGCGCCATTTGCAAATTATCAATCATCGTACGGAAGAATGACCAATCTTCATACATTTCTTTCAAAATGTCCAGATTAGCTGCTTTCCCTTGATAAAAGCTTTGCAAACCTGTACCTGCCGCGTACCATGCAGGAAGCAGATAACGCGTTTGCGTCCAAGAGAATACCCATGGGATCGCACGCAAATCTTCGAATCTGTCGCTATTTTTACGCTTGGATGGGCGTGAACCGATGTTCAGCTCGCCGATTTCAGGAAGCGGTGTGGATTCTCTGAAGAACGTTAAGAAATCCTCGTCTCTGAAAATAAGATCCTGATACTTCGTCTGCGCTTGCTCCGAAATACCGCGCATAATGGTCTCCCATTTGTCTTCTTGGGAAAGTCTTTGCGGTGAACGTGACAGCTTGGAAGCTGTAATCAGCGCAAATGTAGCTTGCTCTAAGCTCCGGTAGGCAATTCCTTGCAAGGAATAGCGGGAGGACAATACCTCGCCTTGCTCCGTAATCTTAATGCCTCCGCCAAGCGTTTCAACCGGCTGCGCTAGGATACTGCGGTTGAGCGGCATTCCGCCACGTCCCAACGCACCGCCGCGGCCGTGGAAAAACTTCAGCTTCACGCCAAATTTTTTCGCAGCTTCCGTAATGTCCTGAAGCGCCATGCGAAGCTCCCAGTTCGCTGTGATCACGCCGCCGTCTTTGTTGCTATCCGAGTAACCGAGCATGATTTCATGCAATTGTGTAACCGGATCAAGGCTGGCACGGTAAGCAGGAATAGCTAACAACGTGCTCATAATGCCAGGCGCCGCGTGCAAGTCGTCAATCGTTTCAAAAAGAGGAACCGATTGAAGCGTGCTCGTCACAGAGCCATCGCTCTCCTTGCGGTATAAGCCTGCTTCTTTCGCAAAAACAACAACCTCCAACAGATCGCTAGCCCCTTGCGTCATACTAATAAGGTAGCTGTTGATACAGTTGCGGCCAAATTCCTTTTGCGCTTCGCCTACTGTACGATAAACGTCCAGGCATTCCTTCGTGCCTTCCGAGTAATCCAGATACGTTGAAGTGATTGGTCTTGGATCATTCAGCACATCAGTTAGAAGAGATATTTTCTCCTCTTCAGACAGCTTGCTGTAATCGCTGGTAATGCCCATTTTCGCCAAAATTTCCGTCATGGCTGATTCATGCTCTTTACTGTGCTGACGGATATCCAGAGCAGCTAAGTGGAAGCCGAACAGTTCGACTTGACGGATCAGCTTTTTAATATATTTGTCTGCAACATAATCTGCAAAATGCGATCTCAAACTGGCATCGATAATTTGCAAATCATGAATAAATTCTTCTGGGCTGTTATATTTCTGGCTCGTCGGCACGTTAGGATTGCCTGTATTGTGAACCTTTTCGATCATATAGGTTGTTTTGATACGGTACGGCTCTTTCTCATTGCGCCAAACGTCTTGCACATTGCCAAGCACTTCGCGATCGCTCTGGATGGAGTCCAATAAAGCATCGCTGACAGTCACAATGTTTTTGCTGAAGCTCATGTGCTCTAAGGTATCCTTCAGAACTTCTTCATACTTCTGCAGAGCCAACTGACGGTGCAGCCCTAATGTCTCCCATGTTACATTGGCTTTAACTGAAGGGTTGCCATCCCGGTCTCCGCCGATCCATGATCCGAATTTCAAGAAAGACGGCACATGCCAAGTATCCTGCGGATAATATTTATTTAAGCAGCGTTCCAGCTCATGATAAATCTCCGGCAATACATCGAACAATGTTTCGTCAAAATAGTACAATCCATTGCGAACCTCATCGATTACCGTCGGTTTGCGATCACGCAGCTCGTCCGTCTGCCACAGATTCAGAACCTCTCCAAGCAGTTTCTCGCGCAGTTGTTCACGCTCACGAGAAGTCAGCATCGGATTATCCAGCTTCATCATATCTTCAGAGATACGCAGATTAATATCAAGAACCGCTCTGCGCATAGCTTCCGTCGGATGTGCGGTCATCACGAGCTCCAAGGAAATCGCCTTAAGAATTTCTTGCACTTCTTCAAAAGGGACATGATTGTTTTTCAATTCCTGTACGATGCTTTCAATCGAACCAGGTTGTACCGATTCACCGGACGAACGCTCGTAATCTCTTTTACGGCGAATCCGATGATTCTGCTCGGCAATATTAACTAACTGGAAGTAAATAGCGAAAGCCCGGATCACTTGATGACGAATTTCCGGATCTAGCGAAGAGATCGTTTTCTTAAATTCATCATAGATTTCGATTACATAGTGTGCTCTTAAAGACTTACTCATCTCACGAATTTTCTCAACAACATCAAGTAGATCTTTACCGCCCTGATGCACTAGAACTTCGCCTAGGATGTGGCCCAAGAAGCGTACGTCCCTGCGCAGCAGATTATTCGTTCCTTGCTTTTGTAGGCCGATTACATTCTCTAACATAACTCTCCACCTCATCTATTCACTATGTTGCATTAATGCTTCTCTCTATAAAAGCTAGACGCTAGAAAAACTCTTCAGAATATTTTACCACAATCCGCCCATTGCATATAGTACTTAAAATAAAAAAAGACTCTCGGAAGGCCTGGTAATTAATGTATGCTGGTAATGGACACTTGTTCTTTCTCAGCGATGGTCTTCTCTTCCCTCCCGAGCAAACAAAAAAGACCACCCTGAGGTGATCTCTTTTGTTTAAAGCGGGTGATGGGAATCGAACCCACGCTACCAGCTTGGAAGGCTGAAGTTCTACCATTGAACTACACCCGCGCGTATATCGGGACGACACGATTTGAACATGCGACCCCCTGCTCCCAAAGCAGGTGCTCTACCAAGCTGAGCTACGTCCCGATACGATGATAACTTATATAAGATGGCGCGCCCTGAGAGATTCGAACTCCCGACCTTTTGATTCGTAGTCAAATACTCTATCCAGCTGAGCTAAGGGCGCTTAAAATTTGGAGCGGAAGACGGGGATCGAACCCGCGACCCTCGCCTTGGCAAGGCGATGCTCTACCGCTGAGCCACTTCCGCAGGGTACCTCAGAAGTATGAATACTACTGAGGATTTAATGCGCGTAGAGGGACTTGAACCCCCACGGTCGCCCGCTAGATCCTAAGTCTAGTGCGTCTGCCAATTCCGCCATACGCGCATCTGTTAAATAAGGCAAATGGTGAGTCATGTAGGATTCGAACCTACGACACCCTGATTAAAAGTCAGGTGCTCTACCAACTGAGCTAATGACTCA